>JAVZLA010000006.1:0-38455 GCA_038883995.1 Thermoprotei archaeon
CTCTGCAAAATTCAGCGGTGGGTCGAGAACCATCTGCCTACGCCATAGGCTTCCCTTTGAAGTTCGGAGGCTTTGCGAAATATCTGCATAAAACCGTTCGTATGAATAACCGTGAGGCTTTGACAGCCATGTAACCCATTTTCCGTTCACAGATTCCAGGCCTCCGTCACGGAGTTGGAATAGTCCTCCACGCGTGTCCGTAGCGTGTCTTGCGGCTTGATCGTGTGGCGCTCTACGTGAACCTGAGACAGCGAAATCATTTAAGGGGTCTAGTGCGCCTGACCCCGAGAGAATGTACCAGTCTTCATAAGCTTCTTTTGAATTCATCCATGGAGGTTCGTGAACTCTTGCAACAAGAGCGCCCACGAAGCCTTCCAGGTGGCTCCTTCGCAGGGACTCCTGAAACTCTATAAGGGCGTTTTCATAGTCTTCCTGAGAGATGTCTGGAGTGTTTCTATGCCAGAACACGTAGGCAAGCATCTCATTTCCAATTTTCCCTTTTTGCCTGTGGGAAATTAATGGTCTCCGGTCGCCGTCATCCGGGCCAGGTTTATGGACGGCGGGCGTTGCAGTGGAAGATTTGAGCTCAGTTAGCAACTTGGATTGGGACTACATAGAATTCGACTTATGCCATTTTGCGTATTTCAGTAGTTATTCGAGCCATGAGAATGTTTATTATCGAGTCGCGAAGTTAGTTAAAACGTGGCAAGTAAAGGAACTGCTGTAGTGCTTGTTCTTCTTCTTTTGGTAATCAGTCTGATCAATGTGCTTACGCCAATCTACAACTTTGCAAATCCATATCTTTTCGGAATGCCGTTTTTCTACTGGTTCCAGATCATATTGCTGCCTATAGGAACCGTTCTGTACCTGATATTTTCGTTCATTGAGAACAACAGAGTCCACGATAAAGGGGCTGAGAAGTGAATGGCTTACAACTTCATTCAGATCGTATCGGTATTTATCGGACTCTTTATCGTGTTCGTCATCCTAGGCTTCTATGGTTCGAGATGGAGGAAAGGAGATCTGAATCAGATCCATGATTGGGCCCTGGCAGGACGTAGGCTCGGAACGTGGCTTGCCTTCTTCCTTGTGGGAGCCGACCTTTACACCGCCTATACTTTTGTAGCGGTTCCATCTGGCGTTTTCGCAAAGGGTTCGCTGTACTTCTTCGCGGTTCCCTACGTGTGTATAACATTCGCGGTCGCACTGGCTTTCACACCCAGACTTTGGAAGTTGTCTAAGGAGAGAAACTATGTTACCGCCAGCGACTTTGTGAAAGACTGGTTCCACAGCAGGACGCTGGGGATTCTGATAGCAATCGTAGGCATCGTTGCACTTCTTCCGTACATAGCGCTCCAAATCGTTGGCATGGAAGCGGTCCTAACCGCCATGTTCCGGGCCGCGGGATATTCTTCGCATCTTACTGAGGAAGCGGCTCTTCTCATCGCGTTCATCATACTCGCATCGTTTACCTATACGAGCGGGCTTCGTGGAGCTACTCTGACAGCGGTGTTCAAAGACATAATTGTCTGGGCGACGATCGTAATGGTGATTGTGGCTGTTGTTTCATCAATTGGAGGAAACTTCTTTGAAGCGTTCAGAGCGGCAAGCGCTGCCAGCTCGAAGGTCAATTACATCACTCTGAATCAGAAACTTGTCCCCGGATACATGACGCTCGTTATAGGGAGCGCGTTGGCACTGTACCTTTATCCGCACGCCATCAACGGGGTTCTGAGCGCTGAGAACGAGCGCAAGCTGAGGCTCAGCACATCTCTTCTGCCATTGTATGGAGTGGGTCTGGCTTTCTTGGCTCTCTTCGGCGTTTTGATCTATGCTGTTCCGAAGGCTCTCAGCTTCGCAGGTGGACAGGGCATTCTGGTTGTCCCGTCGCTCATCCTGAACACGCTGCCGGGCTGGCTGGCCGGATTCGGGCTGCTCGGAGTGTTCATAGGAGGATTGGTTCCGGCCGCGATAATGGCAATCGCGCAGGGGAATCTTCTTACCAGAAACATAGTTAAGGAATTCAAGCCTAATCTCACTCCCAAAGGCGAAACAGATATCGCGAAGTGGTCTTCCGCAGCGTTCAAGTTTCTGGCCTTGGGATTCGTCTTTACGATCAACACCACGTATGCGATCAGTCTTCAGCTCTTTGGTGGCGTTCTGATAATTCAGCTCTTGCCCGCGGTCTTCGTGGGACTGTATACCACATGGTTCAAAAAGGAAGCGCTGATCATTGGGCTCCTGGCGGGAGTGTTTTCCGGGCTATACATGGCTAGCAGCACCATCTTCGCTCCCGGGAACTCGTCTCTCTTCTCAACGCCCTTTGGCTTACTATACATTGCTGTGATTGCGCTTGGAGTGAACTTTCTGTTCACAATAGTGCTGAGCTTCGTCTTTCCTAAAAGGCCCGTGAAACAGGAAAAGTTAGCCCAGCCGACCGCTTAACCGGTCTTATGATTCTGCGCCAAAATCGACGGCGAACTATTGCTAACGAACGAATATTCGATCACAGGCCGCCTGCGGAGACAACTGGCATCCGGAAAACCCTGAGGTCGGCTTACGTCAGGCAGCACAGCCGGCTTCCGCGCCGGAGGCGTGAACACGTGTTTTCCTTTTATGTAAACTTGCCTTGCGTCGACTGCCTGTTACCATGCGATAGCGTGACATGCGGGTAAGACGTCTCAGAGGCTGATCACACAGTCCGGCGGATTTGTCGCGAGGGCCGCGTACATGTCCGGGAAGCAGCCGACATGGAGTCCTTCAATCGCGTCTTTCAACCTGATTTTTTCATGTGCGGCTTTCGGACGCGCAGACTTTCTGTCGGGACCACAGTAGATGGGTTCGCCTTCTGCGAGATTGCGGTCGAGGGCACACATGTCACAGACTCCCAGCCAGATGTTCTTTTCTTTGGCAACCTTCGCAAGCCGTTCTCCTAGCGGGTCTCCTTTTCGTAGCACATACGCGTTGTCGTCGAAGAAAAACATCGCAACCACGTCCGCTCCGTGAACGCCGGCTTCAAGCTGTGGCAGAATCATTTGGCCAAGCTTGTAGTTTACAGTGTGCCCCGAAGTCACGAAGAGATATGCGACTTTCATTGGATGTGAACTTTCTTCATAGATATATGGTTTTTCCCAGTGGAGCCCTGCGTCTACGGACCTCCGGATGGGAGCTCGTGCGCTCTACAATTTCCCCATGGGCTAAGCCTGAGAATATTTGTCCGGCAGCCCAACTGGTCTCGGCCACCTGTAGTCTGCCGGGAGCAAACTCTTTTTCCGATTGTATTGTTGGCTGTAACCGGACCACCGGTTTGAGGGCTCTCGAAACAGCTGAATGCTGAACATATTTCGAAGGCCGTTAACGGGTTCAAAAGTGGATGGGGGATCGGTTCCTTTTTTCTTTCTAACTGTAATGTTGACGCAAACGTCGGAGGGCGTCACGGCTGGCTGAGGGTTGGCAGTAGAGTCGTAGACCCGGGGAGACAGGGCTGGTTCAGAGACCCAGAACCGTGTGCTGATTTCTTTTTTAATTGCGTTGTTATGTGCTCGAATATTTTGCTCGCAATGGTTTTTTGTCTATTTTTCCAGTGCTGGTCTTCGGTAGAGGGCTGCTTTCGACGTAGATTCTGTCTGGAAGCCAGAATTTCGCTATTTTTCCCTGTTCAACATACTTCGAAAGATGGTTCAGAAGCTCCTGTTCGCTGACTGTTGCATTCGGCTTAGGGTGTACTATTGCCACAGGTCTTTCACCCCACTTCGGGTGGGGAGCTCCCACCACGGCTGCCTCCAGCACCGAAGGGTGTGCTAGCAGCAGTTCTTCAAGCTGTATTGTTGAAATCCACTCTCCCCCGCTTTTGACTGTGTCTTTGATACGGTCCACAATCGAAAGGTACCCGTGGGAGTCGATTGTTCCAAGGTCCCCTGTATGCATCCATTCGCCATCCCACAACGCCTTTGTGAGTTCGGGGTCCTTATAGTATTCCTGAGTGGTCCACGGGGCCCTTACAAGAACTTCTCCAGCGGTTTTCCCGTCCCTTGGGACCTCTTTGCCTTCCGCGTCCACCACCCTGAGCTCCACGAGCGGAATGGGCTGGCCCGCCTTCAGAAGCGCGCGCTCCAATATCTGTTGCTCCGGAAGATCCCAGATGTCGTCTACCGGGACTCCGAGAGTGAGAATGGGAGCGGTTTCGCTCAGCCCGTATCCGGCCATCACCTTTATGCCGAGGCCGATCGCCGCGTCTGCGAGCGGTTTGGGTAGCGCGGAGCCTCCTATGACAACTTTCCAGTTTCTTAGTGCATCACGGTACTCGTTGACTGTTGGCGCGTTGAGCACCGAGTTCAGGATCGTTGGAACCATGTTCGAAAAGGTTACCTGTTCGCGTCTTATCATGTTCAAAATGTTGTTAGGGTCATATCTTCCTGCGAGCACTATTTTTAGGCCAAGCATGCCCGCGGTAAATGGCATTCCCCAGCCGTGGACGTGGAAGAATGGTACAAGCGGCATGAGCACATCTTTCTGCGTGAAGCCGAGGGGGCTGTTCATGAGGCCGAGTGTTCCAGAAAGAGTGTGAAGAACAAGCTGCCTGTGGGTGAATCTGACGCCTTTGGGTTGGCCCGTTGTCCCCGACGTGTAGAAGAGGGTTGCCACAGTGTCTTCAGGGAGTTCCGGAAAATCGTAGTGTGAAGGGGCGGCGGCAAGCATCTGTTCGTATTCGGGGAACCCTGACTGAGGCGGCTTTCCGTCGCTCATAACGACAACCGCCTTAACGGTTTTGGCTTCTGGAGCGATTTTCGCGGCCAAAGGCAGGAAATCGTCTCTTATCATGACAACGTCGTCCTCAGCGTGCCTTATGGTGTAGGCGATCTGTTCTGGGGGAAGCCTGATGTTGACGGTGTGCAGCACCGCGCCCATCATAGGTATCGCATAGTAGGCTTCCAGATACCTGTGTGTGTCGATGTCTACGACCGCCACCTTGGAGCCGCGGGTTACTCCCAGCTTTTCAAGCGCGGCCGCGAGCTTCTGGACTCTCTCATAAAACTGCAGCCAGCTGTACCTTTTTTCTCCGTAGACGATCTGTTTTTCACAGCGTCTGTGGAGTGTCTGCTTCAGAATGGAGGAAATTGTGAGTTCGCTGCGATAGTACACGAATGTTGGCAGACGTGGTTTACAATAAGGTTTGCCCACCGCGTGATTCCCGTCGAAGAGACCTGGGATTATAGGAGAGCTGAGTCGTCCGGGTTTAGACTGACGTATCTCGGTGTCGTTGTAAAACGGAATCCGTGGGAACCAATGGGAAACACCTAACGCAGCAACGGTTGAGGTTATGGAGGGTAAATGGGACCGGTTGAAAGCCGTTGTTGCCCTGTGGAAGAGCTGTTTCTCGGCATCCTGAGCCGGTGCGGCGGACCCCTGCTTTCTCATGGCGAAGTCTTAGATGCGCTTATTTTCGGATACGCATCTGCGGCGTGCAATGGACCAGATACTGGAGCTTGTGCAGCAACACGAAAAATATCGTAGCGAAAGTCTGAACCTTGTAGCAAGCGAAAACGCTGTTAGTGACGCTGTTAAAAGGGCGCTGGGTTCTGACCTTTCAGGTAGGTACCTTGCAAGCCCGAGGTTCTATGCGGGCACAAAGTACGCCGACCAGATCGTAGAACTCACAGAGAAAAGGGCGTGCCAACTGTATGGGGCGAGGTTCGCGTCGGTGAACCCCATCGGCGGCCACATCGCCCTTATGGCGACGCTTTACACTTTGGCGAAGAAAGGCGACCTGGTTATGTCTCCTCCCCCGAAATTCGGAGGATACGGGGGTTTCGAGGAAGAGCATTCGCTTGCAGAGATGCTTGGATTGAAGGTTACTCATCTTCCGTTCGACGAGTCGGTTTACAATATAGATGTGAACCGATCTTCGGAAGCCATACGAAAACTCAAGCCTCATGTGGTGGTTCTGGGCGCAAGCATTTTCCTTTTCCCACACCCTGTAAGAGAGCTCGCGGATGCGGTCCATTCGTATGGCGGAAAGCTGGTTTACGACGGGTCACATGTTATGGGCCTGATAGCCGGGAAAAGGTTTCAGAGCCCCCTCAATGAGGGCGCAGACGTGCTTTTGGGCTCAACTCACAAGAGCCTGTTCGGCCCACAGGGGGGGATGGTGCTTTCGAACGACGAAGAGTTTCACAAGAAGCTGAGCCGCAACTACCTTCATGTAACACAGGATAACCCACATCCTAACAGGATCGCCGCCCTTGGAATTGCTCTGGCTGAATCTCTGAAATACGGATCCGAGTACGCAGCCAAAGTTATCTCCAATTCCAAAGGAATAGCCCGTGGGCTACATGAAAACGGAATGCCCGTTGTGGGCGAGGCCGCGGGGTTCACGGAATCGCATCAGGTGTTCCTTAGCTTTCAGGGATGGAAGAAGGGACAGGAGTTCCGAGACAAACTTGAAGCAGCCGGAATACTTGCGGATGCAGGGGTGAGGGTAGGTACAAGCGAAATCACCCGTAGAGGATACGGGGACAAAGATATCCATGACATAGTGGAAGCCATAGTGGAGGCTTCTCGGGGACATGTGTCCGAGGCCTCGGTCATCGTGAGCCGCCTGGTTAAGGCCCATCAGAGCCTGGTGTTCTGCTGACTACTTTAGATCCATGCGGATCCCCTGTCAGGCTGTGTTCACCCCATTTTCTGGACGCGCAGCATATTGGTTGATCCAGCCGGACCGGTGGGTGAGCCAGCCACCACCACAATCAGTTCTCCTTTTTTCACGAGCCCAAGACGCTTAACATGTCTTTCAACGGTTTCAGAGTCCAAGGCGCCTACGTTTCTCGGATTATGGTAGGGTTCTACGCCGCATACCAGTTTGAGCTGCCGGATCACTCGCTTATCCACGGTGAGAGCCCTGATGGGTATACGCGGCCTATGCCGGGCCACCTGTCTTGCAGTGGACCCTGAACGAGTGTATGCCAGTATGAATTTGGCTCCGACGGCGTGGGCTACAGAACAGGCGGCTGTGCCAACTGCTTCCTCCGTGCTCTCCGCTGATATAACGGGTTTCGGAGTGTATTCCAGTTCTTTTTCGACTGTCTGAGCCACGCGTGATAGCACTGTAACCGCTTCGGCGTAGTACTTTCCCACAGCCGTTTCCTCGGATAGCATGAGGGCGTCGGAGCCGTCTATTATGGCGTTGGCTATGTCGCTAACTTCAGCTCTTGTGGGCGTTGGGTCGCTGAGCATTGAAAGAAGTATCTGGGTGGCGGTTATCACAGGTTTTCCCTGGCGGTTGGCTTCGGCTATGATTTTTTTCTGAGCCATGGGAACGTTTTCTATACCCAGTTCGACGCCCAGGTCTCCTCTCGCCACCATAACGCAGTCGGAGGCGGAAACAATCTCCTTGAAGTTTTCAACGGCCTCCCGTTTCTCTATTTTGGCAACTATCTGGGCTGTCCCGTTATACTGGTTAACAAGCTTTCTGGCTCGCTCCACATCGCGGCCCGACCTCACAAAGGAGACCGCCACAAAGTCTATGCCTTGCTTCGCGCCGAATTCAATGTATGAGGCGTCCTCTTCTGTAACGGCGTCAACATCAGAGGAAACGCTGGGCACGTTCACACCTTTGCCGCTTGCCAGAAGGCCGCCCAGCTCAACAGAGCACACAACCTCGTCTTCTTCGACCTTTGACACTTTGAGCCTGATTGTGCCGTCTGCAAGATACACCGCCGAGCCCTCGCGTACGGCTCTGGGGAAGTCTCTGTATAGAACGGGTATGGTTTCAGAGTTCCCATTCAGCCTTCTGGTTGTAAGAACAACCGTTCGCCCTCTAACAAGTCTCACTGGCTCGCCGATGATTCTGCCCACTCGCATCTTTGGGCCCGGAAGATCCTGAAGGATGCCGGTTTCCAAACCCAGTTCGGATGATGCTTTGCGTATTATCCTGATTCTCTCCTCGTGTTCTCCCACGGTTCCGTGAGAGAAGTTAAGTCTGGCAACGTCCATGCCGCATGAAATCAGTTTCTTGACTGCGGGTACGCTGGATGTAACTGGTCCAATAGTGCACACTATTTTTGTAAAACGCACGGCCATGATACGGTTCGCAGCGGTTTAAACTTCATGGAAAGATGCTTAGAGCATCCGGTGCCCGGCTCGGAGGCTAACGCCTCGTCAGACTGCTTTCCGCTGTAGCGGCCTTGAGGCCCGACACGAGTTTCCGCAGGCTTCCAAGCCCGGTATACCAGTCTCCTGTTTCAAGCGTTCTGATAAGGGCGCTACCCACAATGATGCCGTCGCACCCCTCTGAAATCGCTTTACCCACATGCGAAGGTTCTGATATGCCGAAGCCAAGAGCCACAGGTTTGTCGGAGATTCCTTTTACTTTGCGCACAAGTTCGCCCAAGTTGGCTGGAAGCTCGCGTCTGGCTCCCGTTACCCCGTAGACGGAAACCAAGTAGATGAAACCGGTGCAGGCTCGCGCGATCAGCGACGTCCGCTTCCTGCTGGTGGCGGGTGAGACAAGGAAGACTGTTTCAAGCCCGTGTTCCGAAGCCGCTTCGCGCCAGTCGGCCGAAAGCTCCACGGGCAGGTCGGGGATTATTACCCCGGAAACATGAGCGGCAACTGCAGAATCGCAGAACGCCGAGTACCCCCTCTTCAAAACCGGGTTAAGATAGGTCATCAGGTAGATCGGCTTGTCGTATTCGTCGACCAGCCTTTTCGCCAGCTGAAAGACTTTTTCAAGAGTTGTTCCAGCCCGTAGCGCGCGCACCGACGCCGCCTGAATGGTTGGGCCGTCTGCAATTGGATCGGAGAAAGGTATTCCGAGTTCTAAGGCGTCCGCACCCGCTTCGAGGGTTGCGGCCGCTGCTTCAAATGACTTTTCGGGTTCGGGGTCTCCCGCCATCAGGTAGGCTATCAGAGGGTGCCTGGTCGTTCTGAACGCCGCTGTCAACCTAGATTTCTTCCCCCGTGTGTCTGGCGACCGTTTCCACGTCTTTGTCACCTCGTCCAGATAGATTGACCACGATTGTTTTGTCCTTTGACATTGTAGGAGCAAGCTTCAACGCGTACGCAAGGGCGTGGCTTGCTTCCAGAGCAGGCAGAATTCCTTCCTGACGGCACAGAGTTATGAAAGCCTGAACTGCTTCATTGTCGGTGACGGCCACGTACTCTACTCTTTTGGACTCTTTGAGGTGGGCGTGTTCGGGTCCGACACCCGAATAGTCCAGGCCCGCCGCCACACTATGTGTGACACCTATCTGCCCCTGATCGTTCTGCAGAAGAAGCGTGCGCATTCCGTGCATTACTCCCGGTTCGCCAGCAATGAGAGGAGCCGCGTGCATCCCTGACTCTATTCCTTCACCGCCGGCCTGAACACCGATAAGCCTGACATGGGTGTTAAGGAAGGCTGAGAAGGCGCCGATCGCGTTGCTCCCGCCACCGACACAGGCGATCACAGCGTCAGGAAGCCTGCCAGTCGCCGCCTTAAACTGGTTTCTGATTTCTTTGCCGATCACTTCCTGGAAGTGTCTTACGATTGTGGGGTAAGGATGTGGCCCTACAACGGACCCTATCAGGTAGTACGTCGTGGGGACAGTGGCCACCCATTCTCTGAGAGCCTCGTTAATGGCGTCTTTCAGGGTTCTGGAACCAGAAGACACTTCGTGAACCTTGGCTCCGAGTAGCTTCATCCTGTACACGTTGAGCTTCTGCCGAGCCATGTCGTCGGATCCCATGTAGATTTCAACAGGTATTCCAAGAGCGCTTCCAGCCATCGCGGTTGCGACTCCATGCTGGCCGGCTCCCGTCTCCGCGATTATACGTTTTTTACCCATTCTTTTCGCTAGAAGGGCTTGGCCCAACGCGTTGTTTATCTTGTGTGCTCCGCCGTGCAGTAAATCTTCTCTCTTGAGGTAGATTTTGGCTCCTCCGGCGCTCCTCGTAAGGTTCGCGGCGTAGTAGAGTGGGGTTGGTCGACCGGCGTATGCACGGAGATACCACTGAAGCTCTCTCTTGAAAGAAGCATTATTTCTGAGCCTTCTGAATTCTCTCCAAAGTTGGTCGAGGGCTTCCATAAGAGTCTCGGGGGCGTACTGTCCCCCGAACTCTCCGAACCATCCATCGCGTTTATCCAGCCGACCTCGCCTCCTCTATGAACTTCTTGACCTTGGAGTGGTCTTTTACGCCCGGCCTAGATTCAAGCTTACTGGAAGCGTCTACGCCGTAAGGCTCCACCGTTCTGATGGCCTCACGGACGTTGTGGGGGCCTAGCCCTCCCGCCAGCACTATGTTGCCCCATTCCTTGGAAAGGGCCCTCGTTCTGTTCCAGTCGTGCGGTTTACCGCTGCCCCCACCTGTATCAGAAGCGGTGTCCACAACCACGAATTTGAAGTCTGCGAACAGACCAACCTCTTCAGCCGTAAGCGGGTGCGCACCCATTTGCACCACGGGCATGATCACGGAGTCAGGGTGGTCTGCCTGCAGTGCGCGGGCCTGAGACGGTTCTCCGACGAACTGCACCACTCTCGGCTTAAGCCTGAATATATCTGAATAAGCGGACATGTTTGTAACCGGCACAGTTTCACAGAACACTGGCACAGACCTGTAAATCATTTCAGCGGTCGCTCTGTCAACGTTTCTCGGAGAACGCGGAAAACCGTGAATAAACCCTACGGCGTCGGCGCCCAGTCTCGCGGAGTTCACCGCATCCTGCGGACTGGTGTGCCCGCATACCTTAATCCGGGTGACCATGAGCGAGCTCCCTCAGCTTTTCCGCGGGGTTCTGCGACGCCATTATCGACGAGCCGATCAGAAACGCGTCAGCTCCCAGGCTAGCGTGCTTTAGAATCTGTTCTCTCGAGGTGTAGCCGCTTTCAGCCACTATTATGCGGCCATCTCTAAGATGCTCCGACACCCGTTCGAAATAAGCGGGGTCCAGCGTAAGGTTGTGCAGGTCACGGTTGTTCACCCCGACGTAGTCTGCGGACGACTCAAGCACAGTGCGAACCAGGTTTATGTCGTGGAACTCCAAAAGCACCTGCAGACCCATGTCTTTCGCATAGTCCACCATTTTTTCAAGACTTGTGTCGCAGGCTCCGATTTCGAAGAGTTCGGCGATCATGAGTAACAGGTCAGCCCCGGCTTCCGAGGCGGCTTCTATCTGTTTCTTCGACACCACAAAATCTTTGAAAAGCACAGGCACTGAAACACTGGACGCTGAAGCCGACAGCAGAGAAAGTGATCCACCGAAGTAGCGGGGTTCGACAAGCACAGATATGGCGCAGGCTCCCGCCTTTTCGAGCACCGGCGCCAAGCCAGGGTTTGCTTCCGGGTTTATTGAACCCAGGCTTGGAGACTTGGGCTTCAGTTCGGCTATGACAGGGGTAACGTTGGACGACTTGGTTCGGGCTATCGAAGCTTTCAGGTCTATGTGTCTACGCTTGGACGGTGACTTTGTCAGCGAATAGTATCCCTGTGAAATAAGCGAACGGGTTGAGGCTGCAACCTCTGAGAGGAAGTCAGGCATTTTTCTCAAGCTCCTCCAGTTTGGATCGGTCTCCAGAAGTGCGGTCCACAACTTTCTTCAGCACCTCCACGGCTCTTCCCGAAGCCAGCGTCTCTAGGGCGCTCTGAACGCCTTCCTTCGGAGAAGAACTCAGGCCCGAAACATGCAGACCTACGCCCGCGTTTGCGGCCACGAACCTTGATTTCGGGTCACCCATCCCGGTTCTGCCAGAAAGTATCCTGTACACGGCCAGAGCGGAGTCATGTTTCGACGTTATTTTGAGCTCGTTTGGCCGCGCGGGCTCCAAGCCGAGACTCGGAGGGTCAAGCGTGGTTGTAGAGACGCCTTCCCGTGTTACAACCCCTACAACCGTGGGTGCGCACACTGAGACCTCGTCCACGCCGTCGAGTCCGTAGACGACGTAGCTAAGCTCGGAGCCCAGGATATTCAATGTTTCAGAGAAAAGTGGCACCATGTGTCGTTCCGCGACTCCGAGAAGCTGGCGTCTGACTCCTGCTGGATTCGTCAGCGGCCCCAGGAGATTGAACAGTGTGCGGACGCCTAGCTCTCTTCTGATCTGCGACACACTTTTCATGGCCGGATGAAACAGCGGCGCGTAAACGAACCCGAAGTTGGCTTCTTCTATGCATGCGGAAACAACTTCGGGCGGAGAATCAACCTTTACACCCATTGACTCCAGTAGGTCTGCGCTCCCACTGGGGCTACTTACAGCACGGTTGCCGTGTTTCGCCACTCTGGCGCCGGCAGCAGCCATGACAAGAGCCGCCGCTGTGCTTACGTTGATCGTTCCCGATCTGTCGCCTCCCATGCCTGCAGTGTCCACGAGGCGATCATGGGTCACGTTCAACTTTATGCACGCCTTTCTCATGAACGACGCGAAGGCGGCTAGCTCCGAAGGTTTTTCACGCTTGATTCTAAGGGCTATCAGAAACGCGCCAACCTGACTTGGAGCAGCGCGCCCCGACACTATTTCATCCATCACCAGCTCAACGTCTCTGGGGCCAAGATCGTCTCCCGCCACAAGTTTTTCTATAAGTTCGCTTATCATCTTACACACTCACCCAGAAAGTTACGAATTATTTTTGGTCCCTGAGGCGTGAGCACCGATTCCGGATGAAATTGCACGCCTATTACAGGAAGCCTCCTATGTCTTACAGCCATAAGCTCACCATCGTCAACGCTGACCGCCAAAGGTTTCAAAACGTCGGGAAGCGTCGCCAAGTCGCCTACAAGCGAATGGTACCTGCCTCCCCGAAACAGCTTGGGCACGCCTTCAAAAACAGGGTCCTCGAAGTGACGTATCCTACTCTGCTTGCCGTGAATAAGCGTCTTAGCGGGCCTGATCTTACCGCCGAACGCGCTCACAATCTCCTGGTGCCCCAAACAGACTCCTAAAACAGGACCGTCGAAGACGCCGTCAGCCAGGATTTCGGGCCCTATACCAGTCCGCTTAGGGTCTCTGGGGTCGCCTGGTCCCGGCGATATGACGACTCCATCATATTCCGAAAGCGAGTCTCTGTCAGCAACATCGTTTCTGACCACGTCCGTAGAGGCTCCGAGAGCCGAAAGAAGCTGGTAGAGGTTGTAGACGAATGAGTCATAGTTATCCAATAAAAGTATTCTGGGCATCAGCTCACCTCTACGCTAACCCCAAGACCGGCACCCCTAGCGCCGTCAGACAGGACGCGGACTTGTGTTCCGTTTCGGTAAACTCCGCTGCAGGATCAGAGTCCGCTACGATTCCTGCGCCCGCGCCAACAAAAACTGTTTCACCGTAGCTATGGGCTGATCGTATGTTTATCGCAAAGTCGGCGTCACCATTTGACGTAACGTAGCCTACTGCTCCGGCGTACGGTCCTCTGGGAGCTTTCTCAAGCTCATGTATTATTTCAACAGCCCTGATTTTCGGGGCGCCTGAAACGGTTCCAGCAGGAAACACTGCGCTGTACACTTGTGACGGGGAAACATGCTCTCTAAGAGTGCCGGTAACCTTTGACGTCAGGTGTTGCACGTGGCTGAACCGTGTTACACGCCTGTATTCGGGTACTTTGACGGTGCCTATCTCGCACACTTTCCCCAAATCGTTGCGTGCTAGGTCCACCAACATCACATGTTCCGCGGCGTCCTTGACGCTTCTACGCAGCTGTTTTTCTGCTTCCGAGTCTAATACTTTATTTCCAGTGATCGGCTTAGTGCCTGCTATCGGATATGTCTCGATCCTTCTGCCTTTGACCCTGTAAAGGGTCTCCGGACTTGTTCCGAAGATTCTTTTGTCGCCGAACTTCAAATAATACATGTATGGTGACGGATTGATGTCAACCATGGTGCAGAAAACGTCGGCCAATGAGCCTTCTGCCTCTAGCCGTATGATTCTGGCGAGAACCACCTGAAACACGTCGCCCATTCTAATGTACTCTTTAGCTGCTCGCACGGCTTCCATATACTCGCGCTTATCCATGCCGTCGCTCAGCAGACGCGAGCTCGCTCTTTCTATGCAAGGTCTGTTTGAAGGCGACAGTAGTCGTCCGTCCGCTTCTCCGTGGACCACAGGCCTCCATGATTCATCGAACTCAACATAGTTTTCGAACAAGCCAAACTCGAAATCATGGAAAGGCTCCTGACGCGAATAGGGCACCCGTTCACAGTGCGCCATAGACGAAAAGCAGGAGTATCCCATGAGAACCGTGTCTCCGCCTGCTTTCGTTGGCTCATTCAAAATCAGCTGACCAGTCTTTGAGCCCCCGTCCAAGTCGGACGAATATACGCGGCTTGGGTCTACGCCCACCATTCCCCTGAGAGCTCCGTTGAAGTTTTTCATGAAAAGGAAGCCGCTGACATGCTCTTCTATAGCAGAGAGAACGGGGCGGATTACGGAACCTAGGCCCGTTTTAGTATGACGTCCAAACGTAACCGCCTCTCATCTAAGATTTCTCCTTTTGTGAAAACTGCGTGGGCAGCTATTTAATTCTATCGTTCTGCTCTCGCAGCATCGGCGTCACTGTTTGAGCGAATCTAGGAATCTACGCGCGCTGAACGGTGGAACGGAAAAGTATGGAGCCGGCGTTGGCAACACGTATATCTTCCCTCTACGTGCAGGAGCCGTAATCAAATCTGGGAGCCGGGTATCTATATAAATGGAAGAATATTCCTGCACTGCAAGCAAAGAGAAAATAAAGAGCATAGTGGAGTTTTCGAACAGTAACCCTTCGGAAGTGCTTGGCGCCCACCCCGTACATGGAAGACCCGGTCTGACCGAGGTCAGGGCCTACCTTCCGCTTGCTACTTCTGCCAGAGTGCAGGCGGGTGAACAGGTCTGGCAGATGAAGCGTCACAGCGGGTTCGACTCGTTTTATTATTGCACGCTTGACTCCGCAGCATTAGGCAACGGATACACGTTGGTCTTCGAGGATGGTACAGGGTACGTGCACCGCATGCAGGACCCATACTGGTTTGATCCCACGATAACAGACTACGAACTCTACCTCTTCGGTAAAGGTGAGCTGTTCGAGGCATACAACACTTTCGGGTCGCACAGAAAGCGGGTGAAGGGCGTCGAAGGCTACAGATTCGCGGTATGGGCCCCTAACGCCGTAGCAGTCAGCCTAGTCGCGAACTTCAACCACTGGATTCCCGGGTTTCACCCTATGATATGTAGGGGCAACTCGGGTGTATGGGAGATATTTGTTCCAGGACTTAAAGAAGGAGAACCATACAAATATGCAATCAAGTCGGCGGTAGACGGGGTTACAAGGTTAAGGTCTGACCCATACGCGTTCAGAACGGAGGTAAGGCCAAGAACCGCTTCCATAGTCGCAGATCTTGAATACAAATGGGGAGACGACGACTGGCTAAGACGGAGGGAGACGAAGAAAGCGGATGCGGCTCCTGTTTCAGTGTATGAGGTGCATCTGGGATCGTGGAGGCGCGCGGAAGACGGCAGTTTCATAGGGTATAACGAGCTTGCCGAGAAACTGGTTCCGTATGTGAAGTCTCTGGGTTTCACACACGTCGAACTCATGCCAGTGATGGAGCACCCGCTTGACGAATCATGGGGCTATCAGGTTACAAGCTACTTTGCGCCCACAGCCAGGTATGGAGACCCCGCTGGCCTGATGGCGCTGATAGATGCCTGCCATAGGGCGGGTCTCGGAGTCATTCTTGACTGGGTGCCCGCTCATTTTCCCAAAGATGAGTTCGGCCTTTACATGTTCGATGGCACTCACCTGTACAATCACGCCGATAAACGGAAGGGCGAACACCCAGACTGGGGCACGCTAATCTTCAACTATTCCAGAAACGAGGTGAAGTGTTTCCTTATTTCAAGCGCACTCTTCTGGGCGGAAAAATATCACGCTGACGGCTTGCGCTTGGACGCAGTGTCCTCCATGCTTTACTTGGATTACTCGAGGAAGCCCGGCCAGTGGATTCCCAACGAATACGGAGGAAACGAAAACCTGGAAGCAATAGCGTTCCTGCGGCAGCTTAACAACATCATTCACAGTCGCCGGCCTGGATTCATAACAGTTGCAGAGGAATCCACCGCTTGGCCGGGTGTAACGAAAGGCACTGAGAGCGGTGGGCTCGGATTTGACTTCAAATGGAATATGGGCTGGATGCATGATACCTTGGAATTCTTTAGAACTGACCCGATCTTCAGAAAGTACGATCTTAATAAGATAACCTTCAGTCTCTGGTACGCGTTCAGTGAAAGGTTCCTTTTACCACTTTCACATGACGAGGTAGTTTACGGAAAAGGCTCCTTGTACGCCAAAATGCCCGGAGACGCCTGGAAGAAGTTTGCAAACCTGAGGCTCCTCCTGGCCTACATGTTTGGGCACCCGGGAAAGAAGCTGTTGTTTATGGGTGCGGAGTTCGCTCAGAGTTCGGAATGGAATGTTAAAGCAAGTCTCAACTGGGCTGAGGCTCAGAACTCTTTCAACAAAGGGGTCGCGCGTCTTCTGCAAGACCTCAACAGGCTTTACGGCGAGTCGCCCGCCCTCCATGAATCAGAGTCTGATCCAGCGTGCTTTGAATGGGTTGATTTCAAAGACAGTGAGCAGACCGTCATAGTGTTCAACAGGTTTTCCAGGGATAGAAGGAGCGCGTTACTATTTGCATTCAACTTTACACCTGTACCCCGGTTTTCATACAGGGTGGGAGTGCCTGCTAAAGGGTTTTACAGGGAGGTTCTTAACACAGATTCAGAACTCTACGGGGGAACGAATCTAGGAAACTACGGGGGGACACATGCTTCTCCTCTGCCAGCGCACGGTAAACCCTGGTCGGTGAGCCTTACTCTCCCCCCTTTGGCCGCGGTTGTGCTTGAGGTGCCGTTTGATGGAAGACAAGACTGAGAAGCCGAACCAAATAGTAATCGAGCGGGTTGAACCGCAGCTTGACTGCGGCCGCTTTTCAGTGAAAAGGGTGCAAGGGGACAGTTTCAAGGTGCGAGCGAGTGTACTGAAGCCTGGAAGCGACATTCTATCGGTTCAGCTCAGATACCGTCCTCCAGGCTCAGCGCGTTGGCTCACCAAGCCTATGGTTTCCGATGGAAACGACCTCTGGCAGACAGAAATCGAATTATCTAAAGTAGGGATATATGAGTATACTGTAGACGCGTGGACTGACGTTTTCGCAACGATGGTCTCCAAGTTGAAGTCATGGTCAAATGCCGGAGAAGACGTCTACGTGGATTCTCAGCCGCTTTTACGCATATTGGAGTCCACTTGCATGCAGGGGTCTGCTGCGTCGACGGCCAAAGAGGCTGAGCGCGCTTTGCAGGCGGGGGATCAGTCGAAATTCATTGAGCTCGTCCAGTCACACCATATATCGGAGGCCGTGCACGAACATTTTCAGCCGCTGGACAAGGTCAGTTACCCCAAGATTTTGAAAGTTGTCGTGGACACCGCGCGGGCAGCCTTCGCATCATGGTATGAGCTTTTCCCGCGTTCTCAGACTACTGATCCAGCCCGTCATGGGACGCTGAAGGACGTTGTGTCCAGATTGGATGATATTGCGTCCATGGGGTTCGACGTGGTGTATCTGACACCCATACATCCAATAGGTCGCACGAACAGGCGCGGCAAAAACAACACCTACCCGGCTTTACCAGGAGACCCAGGCAGCCCGTGGGCAATAGGTAACGAAAACGGAGGGCACAAAAGCATTGAACCTTTGCTCGGGTCGTTCGACGACTTAGAGCTTCTTCTGAAAGAAGTCAGACGTCGAAACATGGATGTTGCTCTCGACCTAGCGTTCCAGTGTTCGCCAGACCACCCTTACGTCAGAGAACACCCCGACTGGTTTAATCACAGGTCAGATGGTTCGATAAGATATGCCGAAAACCCGCCTAAGAGATACATGGACATCTACCCGTTGAACTTTGACTCCGATGACTGGAAGGCTCTCTGGGATGAGCTTCTTAGCGTGGTGTTATTCTGGGTCGAACACGGTATACGAATATTTCGTGTCGACAATCCGCACACTAAGCCTTTCGCATTCTGGGAATGGCTGATAGACAGGGTGAAATCGGTCAACCCTGAGGTTACTTTTCTAGCTGAGGCGTTCACGAGGCCCAGAATCATGTACATGCTTGCTAAGCTTGGCTTCAGCCAATCCTACACTTACTTTACATGGAAGAACTATGATTACGAAATCAAAGAATACTTTAGCGAGCTTGCCTCTCCAGAGATAACGGAGTATTTCAGGCCAATGCTGTTCACCAACACTCCAGATATTCTGACCCCGGTGCTCCAGAACGGCGGGAGAGCTGCGTTCAAGATGCGAGCGATACTTGCAGCAACGCTTTCCCCGTTATGGGGTATCTACAGCGGATATGAGCTGTGCGAGAACACAGCTAAGCCAGGGACTGAGGAATACTTGAACTCGGAGAAGTATGAGATAAAGCCGCGTAACTGGAATGCCCCCGGAAACATCAAGCAACTGATCTCCAAGTTGAACGAAATCAGGCGCAGAAACCGAAGTCTGCAGTCGCTTGGAAAGATCAGATTCCTGGACACGGATAATCCTAACTTGGTTTTTTACTGCCGCTATTCGGAAGGTAATTCGAACTCACTTTATATCGTTGTTAACATAAACCCCTTTGAAACCCACTCAGGCTTCGTGGAGATGCCGATAAAAGAGTTGGGGCTAAAGGAATCTGACAGCTACACAGTCGAGGACCTGTTGAACGGTGATAGATACGTCTGGAAGGGAACTAAGAATTTTGTCAGCCTGACACCCGACGTTCGTCCGGCCCACATATTAAAGGTGTACATATGAGCCTCGAAAACAACCTGCGGCCTCCTCTATGGTACAGGGACGCTGTGATCTATGAGGTTCCTGTCAAATCGTTCTACGACGGAAACGGGGACGGAATAGGAGACTTCAAAGGCCTAGTAGCCAAGACGAGCTATCTGTCAGACCTTGGAATCGACTGCGTCTGGCTGCTACCGTTCTATGATTCCCCTCTGAAAGACGACGGCTACGACATTTCCGACTACTATTCGGTCCACCCCAATTACGGTACGATGGAAGACTTCCAGGAGTTCCTTGACGCGGCTCACAAAAAGGGTATCCGTGTTATAGCAGATCTGGTAATGAACCATGTTTCCGATCAGCACCCCTGGTTTCAGGAGGCTAGAACGAACCCCAACTCTCCCAAGCACGAATGGTTTGTCTGGAGCGACACAGACAGGAAGTTCGAGCAGGCGCGCGTAATTTTCCTAGATACAGAGAAATCCAACTGGACATGGGATCCTGTTGCGAAGAAATACTATTGGCACAGGTTTTACAGTTCTCAGCCGGACCTCAATTACTGGAATCCAGAAGTACGCAACGAGATGATGAATGTAATGCGGTTCTGGTTGAAAAAAGGGCTCGACGGCTTCAGATGCGACGCTGTTCCTTACCTGTATGAGAAGGAAGGTACAAACTGTGAAAACCTGCCGGAAACGCATCAGTTCTTCAAAGACGTGCGTAAGATGGTCGACAAAGAGTTTCCTGGATGCGTTCTACTCGCAGAGGCGAACCAATGGCCTACGGATGCCAAGGCATACTTCGGTAACGAAGACGAGTTTCATATGGCTTTTAATTTTCCACTGATGCCCAGGATTTTCATCGCGATCGCAAAGCAGGATAGGCTTCCAATAGTTGACATAATAAAGCAGGTGATGCCGATACCGCCCACATGCGATTGGGGGATATTTCTAAGAAACCACGACGAACTTACTCTCGAAATGGTTACAGATGAAGAAAGAGATATCATGTTTCATGAATACGCAAAGCACCCCAGAATGAGGCTGAATCTGGGTATAAGAAGACGTCTGGCTCCGCTCGCTGAAAATGACAGAAGTTTAATCGAATTACTTCACGGCCTTTTGTTTTCGCTTCCTGGCACACCGATAATGTACTATGGGGACGAGCTGGGCATGGGAGACAACATTTACCTCGGAGACCGGGCGGGCGTTCGTACTCCCATGCAGTGGTCTCCCGACAGGAATGCGGGCTTCTCTAAAGCAGACCCCGAGTTGCTTTACAGCCCGGTGATCGTAAACCCGAACTACCATTATGAGGCCATCAACGTGGAAGCGGAGAGCAGGATTCAGAGCTCTCTACTGAACTGGGTTAAATCTCTCATCAGGATCAGGAAGAAATACAACAGGATTCTTGGGCGTGGTGACGCTCGCTTCATCGAGGATGTTGACAGGAGGGCGCTAGTGTTTCTTAGAGAGTTCGAAGGAGAGTTTATGCTATGCGTCTACAATTTATCGAAGAAACCGGTAGCCGTTGAGCTGGATATGCGTAGATTTTCGGGTTGGACGCCGCTGGAAGTTCAGACCGACACACCGTTTCCCAAAATAGGTGAACTGCCCTACTTCCTTACGCTGGGCAAATACGGTTTCTTCTGGTTTAAACTTGAAAAGCCTCAGGAGAATCAGACATGAGCAGTGAGCCTCAAAACGGCTCCCGACTACGCTTGAGTCTGATTGAATTTCTAAAAGCTCAGAGGTGGTTCGCGGGTAAGGCAAGAGGCGATTTCACTCTGGAAGTTGCTGACAGCTGTACGCTCAGCCTTTCAGATGGAAGCTACGAAATACTTGTCCTAAACGTCCAGTACGCGCCCAACTCAAGCGAGATGTATCTTTTACCGGTAAAGGTGGACAGTGGAGATGATAGGTACCGGATTAGAGAAGGCCTGGACAGCCCTGAGCTCAGAAGCCTGATGTTGGCACAACTCGCAGACCAGGGGGAGCTATCGACGCGGAGGGGTCGGCTGTTGTTCAGGAAGCACGGCGATTTTGGCGTCGACAAGGCAACTGATTCTGTGAAGATTTCGGGAGAGCAAAGCAACACTTCGCTAATCTATGACAGGTCTCTTGTGTTCAAACTTTATCGCAGGCTTTCACCTTTTCCCAGCGTCGAACAGGAAATACTGGAGGCGCTTTCAAAAGGCCGTCGGTCTCAGACTGCGCCGGCGCTCTTGGGCACCGTCAGCTACGAGCTCGAAGACCGGCTTGGAGGAGCGGGCGCTTATTCCGCGGGTCTCTTCACTGAATATATCCCTAACCGAGGAGACTGCTGGGAGTATTTTGTATCAGAGCTCACGTCTCTTGGAAGCCTATTGTCCGGTAACGACTGCAAGGAAACCAATGTACCACCTGGCCTGTCTCTGGACGTTTCGAAGCTCGGAGAGTTCACAGCGCAACTACACACTGAGCTCGGAGGACTTGACGGTGCGGACGAGCTTAAAGCCGAACCAATTTACTCTGCTGACGTTCAAAAATGGAACACCCAGCTTTTTGAATTGGCGTCTGAAACCGTTAACCTGGCCGCTTCAGCAGGCCTGCACGGCGACCAAATGAAGGTGTTAGAGGATTCTGTGCAGTTGGTTAGGTCCGGGGTGGCGTTGTCATGGCTGGATACGCTGGTTTCAGAAAAAGTGTTCAAGATCAGGGTTCACGGCGACTACCATCTTGGTCAGGTCTTTAAGGTTCCGGGAGGGTTTGTTGCCTTTGACTTCGAAGGGGAGCCTGCGCGTAGCAGAGAATACAGGAGAGCCAAGTACTGTTCGCTGAAGGATGTGGCCGGCATGTTCAGGTCCATACGGTATGCGGCCTCATACTGTTCTCGTGCGCTGCCGAGCCTCGAAGAGCAGTATTCAAGGGTGGCCGACGCGTTGGGGGAAACGTATCTTTCAAAGTACTGGGAGAGCGCAGCCAGTTCCCGAGTAAAGCTGGTTCCCTCGGATTACGGTTCATACGCTGAAGCTTTGAGGTTTTACGTTCTCGAGAAGACGTTGTACGAGGTAGGATACGAGCTTAACAACAGGCCCGACTGGATTTCTATTCCTCTGAACGAGCTCTCACGTCTACTGGCCATTGCCAAGTGAGCCGCGCCGGAAGCCTCCAACAAATTCTTATAGAGTCATACGTAGGGGTTGCTTGACCATTCTTGGGAGGACACCGCGGATACGTCAAGGTCATAGCGGGCCCAATGTTCAGCGGGAAAACCACAGAACTGATCAGGAACCTGGAAAGATACATCTACGCAAAGCGGCGGGTACTCGTGTTCAAGCCCGATATAGACGTCAGGTATTCGGTGGATTCTGTTTCAACACACTCCGGACTCAAGATAGGTTCCTTCCCGATTCCTCCAACCATGGAGGGACTCAAAGAAATGCAGCGGAAGATAGAGGAGGAGAACTGCGACGTGGTAGGAGTGGACGAAATTAACTTTATGCCTGTTGAACTGGCCAGCTTAGCTAACCGGCTGGCTGACGCGGAGAAGGTGGTAATACTCGCAGGACTCAACCTGGATTTCAGAGGCGAAGTCTTCCCCACCACCCTCGCCGCGATTGCCAAAGCTGACGCGGTTAAGATTCTTACAGCGATATGCGCCAAATGCGGGTCAAAAGCCACAAGAACTCAGAGGGTGATAGACGGTGAGCCAGCGCCATACAATTCGCCGGTAGTGATGGTTGGCGGCAGAAATTCGTATGAGGCGAGATGCAGGAAATGCCACGTCGTGCCCGGAGCGCCACCATAGCCTTGCTGCTGTAATTTGACGAAAGCAAGAGCTTCCACTACACTTTCAACTTCGAGTCCTGGATTACCGCGTGCTCTCCCTGAAATCCCACATTTCACGTGCAAGTTTGCCCGAGAACTTGAACGACTCAACCTGCGACCTATACTTCTCTCTTCTTTCCGAGTGAGCTTCGAGGAAACCGTTCAACTTATCGATGAGTATCTGTTTGAGTTCGCCTGTAAGAAGCCGGCCGGCTCTGTAGTCTTCTTCAATCTTGTTTATCTTTGAGTCGTCGTCTTCGAAGAAATAGTACAACCAGAGAAACGAGACATCCACATCGGGGTTCCCTCCAAGACGCTTGTGAAGCTCAGTTGTGGCCTGACCGCCTGAGAAAGCATACTTGAGTATCTTTTTCCGCACCGTCGCGGGATCGTCTCTCAGGTACACGGCCGTCTCCGGTTCCGAAGAACTCATTTTACCTGAAACACCCGACAGAGGGGGCAAAAATCTGCCTTGGATTTGGGCTGCCTTATAGTATCCAAGAGACTCGGCGAGATCGCGTTGCAGTCTCCAGTACGGATCTTGGTCTATACCTGATGGTATAAGGCAACGCTTTCTTTCAAACATGGTTGGCACCATCTGGATGGCTGGGTAAAAGATCCAGCCGATGTTCGTAGCTCCTTCAAAGCCGAAAACCGCCTTAACCTCGGAGAAGTTGAGTTTCTTGGCTATTTTAAGGGCCAGCGGATACATCTTACCTATGTATTCGGAATCTCTGAACACGAAAGTCTTGTCTGGGTTGAAACCCACAGAAATAATGTCCAGTATGTTTTCCTCAGCCCATTCGCCTGCTGTTTCCAGAGACAGATCCTGGTTGATCAGAAACTTTTCGTCGTCTGTAACCTCGATGTACACGTTCACGCCGAACTTGTCCTGTAGCCATTTGGTCAGAATGAACGGGAGCAGGTGGCCTATGTGCATGCTTTGCGAAGGTCCTCTGCCCGTGTAAAGGTAGAAGCCTTTCCCGTGGGCGTAGTCGTTCAGAACAAGATCTAGGTCACGGTGAGAAAAGAATACGTTTCTTCTTATTAGCACGTGCAAGTCGCCGGCTAGATCGGTCAGTCGTTTCTTTAATTCGGCCGTTAGGCGTTGGGTTCCGAATTCACGGACGATTCTGTCGTAGTCAACCTTTCCCTTGACTTCCCATGGGGTTACGACGAAGCTGTCCTTTTCTGTGCCCAATGCTACTCAACACCGACTGAGGCTGCCAGATGTTTGCTACAAGGTTTCACAGGCGCTCGTATTGAAAATCACGGTTTACACGTCAGAGTTTTTCCACAAGTTCTTCGATGACCGGTTTGTCCTTTTGCCACTCGTCTTTGGTATGTATTTTATACTTCTGCACGACTTTCCAGTCATTGTTCTTAGACTGCCAGAGATAGATTGTAAGAGACTTCTTGCCCCAGCCCTCGGTCACGACGGCGGCTTTCCACCATTTCTCCGACTTGTATATTGTTTTTCCCGCAATCTGCTTGAGGTTTTCATCAACAGGGAAAATTTCAGGTGCACTTTCAGTCAAGTCTGAACCCGTGCAAGTGTTTCGCCGGTAGCGATAAGCATTGCTGAACCAGGCTGGAAGGCTAGGTGAGGCCGTCCGCAGAGAGCCGCCATGTTATCTTGGTTTCTTTGAGGCTTCCCGCAGTTCTCTTGCACGCTCCTCGGGCGAACGGTCAAGCACAGGGGTACCCGTGCCCCTCTCCACTCCGGCGGTGAAGCGAACACGTGTTCTGTCGTAGACAACAGGAGCAACCTCAAAGTGGGCATGGAACTGCTTGCAGCCTTTCGGCGCGCTGTGCAGCGAAAAGGTGTAGGCTGTTCCCTTACCAAGCACAGTGTCGATTGAGTTTAGTACACTTTGCAGGAGGTGGACCACTTCGCGTAGTTTGGATGATTCCAGCTGCCCGAATGAAAGCACATGGTCTGATTGAATGTGCACTTCGTACGGCCATCTGGGTGCGAACGGCACATATGCAATGGCAGAACCTTCTCTGAGAACGAGTCTTCCGCTCTTATCTGCATACCTGCTTTGGCGGCAGAGCACACATGGCCTGAATGTCTCGAAAACCTTTCTCTCTGTCTTTATCCTCGGGGGAACAAAGGGCATTGCGTATATTTGTGAATGAGGATGCGATATGGTTACCCCTATTTCCTTGCCTCTGTTTCTGAAAAAGTGAACATATCTAATCCCATCCTTGGCGTAAAGTGAATCGATTCTTTCAAGGACAACCTTCAGAACTGCCTCAGCTTGGCTGAGCGGTAGGTTACAGAAGTCTGCGTCGTGATTAAGAGATTCAACCACTATTTCGTTGAACCCGAAAGCTGAGCGAAACTGTTGGCCGGAAGCGCGATCGGGGTTGGGTGAAAGTGCCGCGTATCTGTTGGGCACTATCTGCACCTGCTTTGAAGGGTCTATCTCATCCGATCCCACGCAGAAAGGGCACCTGGATGGTTGTATGGGTCTTCGGTCTCTGTTGGGTGCCACAATCACCCATTCACGTGTAAGCGGATCCATTCTTATCTCGTTCAATCACTGTCCACCAGCGACTTGAGGATCGCACTGTATACTCCGCTCAGTTCTACGCCAAACACTTCTGGGCTAATTTCGTTCTTAAAATCCTCGTACACGTTTACACAAACTCCGGCTTCTTCCATTTCTTTCGCCTGGATCAGGGCATCCAGTTTGTCTGCAAGCTTAACGAGGCGCGCTTCAAGCGTTTTGGAGTCGGCACATTCCCGCCAAAGCTCCATGTAACGCGCGGCCCTGTCCGGCTGAAGAGCGCTCAGAATGTTCTCGACAGCTTTTCCTTCGATCTCATGCTTGAGCGATTTTCCCAAGACCTTAGTGGATGAAGCCTCCCAGTCCCCGATGAACGCTTCCCCCAAGTCGTGTACCAGAGCCATCTTTACAGCTTTCGCATGATCGACTGGCAGATCGAATATGTCGCAGATCAAGGATGTCAGCATCGCCGTCCTGTAGGTATGGTCGGCCACGCTTTCATGTGGAAGAAAACGCTGCGCCCAGCCTGTTCTTTCTATTCGTTTGAGTCTTCCAGCAGCTTTCGCCAGCTTCACTAGACCGGCGACTCTGGCATTATCCAATTGCGGATACCTACACAGTCCTGCAATCGACCACAAATATCAGGTTTGCTCGGCAGCTGTTCCGTCTGTTTGGTGCTCAAACACCTTCTTAACATACACTCTTTTGAACCCGAGTCTGCGATACATGGGTTCAACCCCATCCGCTATAAAAGTCTGAAGGATAAGCTGCAGGCCATGCTCAACTGCGAAGTCTGAACTGTATGCCAAAAGAGACGAAGCTACGCCATGCCCTCTGTATTCTGGTAGTGTTCCGACGCAGTAAGCTCCAAGCAGGCTCTCGGTCCTATACAGTACGAGACCACCCACGGGAATCATCTGTTTGAACGCAAGGAGGAAAGTTGTTCGGGGATCCGCTTCACATTTTGAAACTACAGGAGAGAGGAGAGGCAGAAGATCAACTGAACCGTAAAAAGATTTTAGGTACACTTCACACCATGAGTTGAGCTGTGTTCCTGAAATTTCCGTAACTTCGAAGCCATGGCTTCGAGGTTTAATGGGTTCTGTAAGATTCATAACCGAAAGTTCATCGATTTGTCTGTACCCGGCCAACAACAGCTGGCTTTCAAGGTCTTTTTCACACGCCTGTTGGGAAGCAATCACCATAGGCTGCCAGTTGGAGTCGTTAAAGGCACGTCGAAAGAGATCGACAACTCTTTGGAACCCTTCGACCCGTTCAAAGATCTGGATTCTGTTGAAGAAGGATTCCCTAAATGCGGGCGACCACAGTGCATAGCATCCGGAGCTAACCCAAAGAATCCGTGCCCATTTCGACCACCAGTCGGCTTCATTCAGTTCGTATTCCAGAAAATTTTGAGGCATCTAATCCAAGTATCCTGCTCATTGTGTGGACGGTTTGAGCTAGCCGTTTCAGTTCGTTCGGACTGTTTCTTTCTTTAACGGTCTTAAGAGCTTTGATGAGGATTGTTTCAGCTTCACGCGTGTCCAAGTCACGCTCCAGCGAACTCAGGAACAGGCCCAATTCTCTTGTCGGTGCGCTTTTTCTCCAGCCGGCTGGTGTTTTATCCTTCAAGACGGAAGCCTGATCAACCATCTGGGAATATGTTTCAACCCAATGTTCAAGCCTGGCCTCGTCGAATTCGATGGTGTTTCTGTAGTATACGCTGAGCACGTAGAGACGCAGAGGGCCCGCGCCGTATTTTTTCAATACGTCCCTTAGATAGAGGGCGTTTCCTTCAGACTTGGACATCTTCCTGCCTTGAACAAGGAGAAGACCCGAGTGCACCCAGTATCTCACGAAAGGAGCAACCCCGGTAAAACACTCGGCCTGCGCTATTTCCGCCTCGTGATGAGGGTATATCAGCTCATCCGCTCCTCCATGTATGTCGTACTGCGGGCCGAAATTTGAAATGCTTATCGCGGTATCTTCAATGTGCCAACCCGGCTTCCCTCTTCCCCATGGACTATCCCAAGAGGGTTCCTCTTCGGAAGCTCTTCTCCATAAGGCGAAGTCAAGCGGGTTCCTCTTGTTAGCTGAGAGATCTGTTGGTCTGAGCAGCATCTGGTTTCTGGTCTGATGTGACAAAGCACCGAAATCACTGTAAGATGAAGAATCAAAGTAAACCTCTCCGTTAACACTGTAAGCGCAACCCTTCTCTACGAGTCTTTCGACCTGCTGAATTATTTCAGGAATGTATTTTGAGGCGGGCTCAAACCTTACAGCTTTCAGGAGGCCGAAGTCCTTCATATCCTTGATGAATTCTAGGCTGTAGCGTGACGCGTATTCTTCCGAACTTTCGCCGGCCAACCTGGCAGCTGACACAATTTTGTCGTCCACGTCTGTTATATTCATGACATAACTGAGCCTGAAGCCCTTGTACACCAGGTATCTGGCTAGCACGTCGTAAAGCGCGTACGTCTTCGCGTGGCCTACATGTGGCAGTCCCTGCACCGTAGGGCCACAGACAAACATCTTGACTCTGCCTGGAATCAACGGATGAAAAGTTTCTACTTTTCTTGTTAGGGTGTTAAAAAGTTGAAGACCGCTCAAAAGTAACCAATCCCTTTGAGGCTCCTGTTTTACCCGGTATTGAGTTTTACCGCGACTACGAGTAAGGGTACAGACCCCTTGGCTTAACTTAGGAAACCATTTATGCCTATCCTGCGATACGAGATGCGGCAGTCTGGAAGCTCACGATTGAGGCGCGTGTAGCAGGTAAGACATATAAAGTGGTTATCGTTGAGCGAAGCACGGTTTTACTTGATTCCTGAAAAACATATCAATTCGCTCCGCTCCCTGCTTGAAAACCTCGAGACCCTGGAGCTTGACGAAGGAATCAGGTTTGAGGGTAGACTCGACGGTAAACAGTGTGTTTTCTTCATCGCTAAACCGGCATCAAACTATGTTATCGCAGCGTACAGGAAAGGCACCAGGGGCGATGGTGAACCCATTGGGGAAAGGCTCCTGTTCAAGGAGTTCCAAAACCTACATGAGCTGCAAGTTTTTCTGGAGGGCCTTTCGCCCAAACCAAGTAAAGCCTTCAGATATTAGGGTAAATTCCTGACATAAGTGGCGCTGTAGTGCTCTGTCTCCCAAACAGTCACCTCTATAGACGTGAGCCTTCCGTCCGCTGCGATTTTCTGTGAAACCCGTTCGGCAAAATAGGCGGCTAGCTCTTCGGCCGTCGTATTTTCAACAGGCAGCACTGCTACGGCTTTCTCCGGCATCACGTATCGCTCCCCCATCGAGCAGACAACTTCAATATGGGGCTGTCCCTCTTCGGATTCCAGATGGGACACTTTTAGCAGTTTGTTGGCGCCAGCCACGAGAACACGGTGGTCCAGCGAATGCGTGAGTTCGCTAATAGCCGCCTTCAATGTCAGAAAATTAACGACGAAGCCGTCTCGATCACGGTTTCCACGCACCTTCACCCGTACTCTGTAGTTGTGGCCATGAAGCATTTCCTTAAAGCTATCAGAGTACACAAAGTGGGCGCAGGAAGCCGTTGATAAAACGGAGTCAACGTCTACAGAATAAGACAACGTGCCCACCCAGCCTCATACCAACCTGAACAGCCATCAGAGCGTATCGCCCTCTGAAATCGACCGTTGCATCCCATGTGCACGTGCTTTGGCTCTAGGAGCGTGCACGTTGCGCTGAGAAGCTGCGCCAAACTCGACTTTGGGATCAAACTCGTATCTTCTACGCTAATCACTGGTTAAACGATTCCTATTTGTGGACGGACTATAAAAACCTCATCGATACAGCGGTTACCCATATTTCTGCTGCACCCACCAGACTTCTTGAGCTAGGCTTAAACGGTTCCCGGAAATAGCCTCCAAGGCGGGGGCTGCTTGGTGCTTACTGCTGGCTTAGACCAAGGCACATCCACATACGATGTGGTAGTGTTGTCCGAAGATCAGAAAGATGCCAAAGTTGTTAACGAGAGATCCTTTTCTACGCTTTACGTCAAGGCTCACCCCGAAGCGGCCCTCGGAGCTGTGTCCAGCGTTGAGGGAAAGGTGGATAGCGCCGTGCTGCCTTCCGGATTCGGCGTCCCGTTAAAAACAATTGAAGCTCTGACCGAGTCCGATGTATTTGAAATGAGTCTTAAGAAAACGGAAGCTGAGAAGTCTTCTCTGCTACGCGTGATAGACGTTTTCAGGAGAAGCGGAATAACATGCTATCTTACTCCGGCGGTAAGACATCTTTCCACGGTTCCGCGGGTCAAAAAGGTCAACAGGATCGACATGGGCACTTCTGATAAAGTGTGTTCGGTTGCGCTGGCAGTTTACTCTCAAGTTAAAAAGTCCGGGATAAAGCCTCGCGATTCGTCCTTCGTGCTTGTTGAACTTGGTTCAGCCTTCAACTCTTATGTGCTCGTGGATGGAGGAGAAATAGTTGACGGTGTAGGCGGCTCCAATTGCTGGCTGGGAATGGGGGCTAGGGGTTCAATAGATGGAGAAGTGGCCGCTCTGAGCGGGTATTTCACCAAGGAAGACGCCTATTCCGGAGGAGCTCTGTTCTTGGCTTCCGCGGGCGCCGCAGGTATAACACCTGAGGAGCTGGCGGCTTACGCGCAGTCTGGTTCGGAGCCCGCTACACTTGCAGCGGAAGCGTACATTGAGGGTGTCATGAGGGATGTGGGCTCCCTTTTGTGCTCTGCAGAAGTGAAGCCGAAGGAAGCGTTCGTTTCGGGACGCGTATCGAAGATTGAATACTTCACTACGAAACTAGGTCAGAGGTTTAGTAAGTCGCGGTTCACGAGCGAGATGTCGCTCAGCCACATGAACCTGTTGGGAAGCTCGGCCAAAGAAGCGGCTTTGGGTGCTGCCCTGATAGCCAACGGGTTGGCTGGGGGGTCGTTCTCGGATATCGTTGACTCGCTGAAATTGCGTGATGCTTCTGGTTCGGTGCTTTCGGACGTTATACTCGGAGCGCGTGCAGGTAAGACTTATAGCGCGCTTAAAGCATGAAGGACAAAGGCTCTTGTTCGTTGGCAGATAGAACAGGCGACGTGCAGTCTACGAGACCCGAGTTCCCCATCAGACTGAACAAAGTGGGACTTGTCAACGTTGTGAAAGAGGTTGTGTTCAATGGTTCTTCTAAGCCTTACAACGTGATCGCATCGATAGACGTCTTCACCGATTTACCAGCCACCCAACGTGGAATGCATATGAGTAGACCAGGAGAGGCTATCACCGATATAATAGAAGATATTTCCTCGGTGCCCATAAAAACGTTCGAAGCACTATGCGAGGAGATTTCCAAAAGAACGCTCGAAGTTTCAGAGTCCTGCAATTACGCCAAAACCACGCTTAAAGGTAAAATGGTGCTCAGGACGAGGTCCAAAATCAATGACAGGGTGGTGGCGGAGCCTGTCAACGTATACGCCGGGTCGAAAGTAAACAGAAGTGCTTCGGGGCACGGGTACAAGTCCATACATTACGTGGGAGTCAAGGTTTCGGGGATGACGGTGTGCCCTTGTGCAAAGGAGATGGTTGCCGACTACAGCAAAGACCTTGTCGGCGGCATCCTGTCTAAGTATAACATACCAGAGAAAGATATTGAAGCCCTCTATTCTTCAATCCCCTTCGCCAGCCATGTTCAAAGGGGAGATGGAATGGTCGTCGCCTGCGGTGTCAAGCCTGGTTCTGTGGATATCTACGAGTTGGTGGATCTTGTTGAGGACGCGATGAGCAGCCCCGTACAACTTGTACTGAAGAGAGCCGATGAGGCCAGCCTAGTAAGACGCGCCTTCTCTAGGCCTAGGTTTGTCGAAGATGTGGTGCGCTCGATGGCTGAAGCAGCCGCAAGAAAGTACGGTCAAAAGGTGGACCGTGACGCGCTTTTCCTATTTAAGCAAACCAATTACGAAAGCATACACAAACACGACGTCAGAGCTGAGCTAAAGATCCGCATGGGAGACCTTTTGGATCTCGTTTCCGGTCCTAATCGTCAGACTCAACTGCCTCCATGAAGTTCTTTACAACGCTCCTTGAAAACTCGTCCATTTGCCTCATTTGCTCTGAAAAGATCTTTTTAACCCACGCCAAGTCGAATCTGACGTCGGAGTCGTAGCCTCGCTCGGAGTAAAAATCTCTGAGCGCCTGACGCATAGACTCCAGAATTTGTTCTTTCGTCATATCATATGTAAGTCTACGTGTAAGCGTCTTAATCCATTCTTCCGTGAAACTAAGCTTGCCACCGTCGGCTCTTACGACTCCCAGCCTGATGAGCCTACCCAATGCTTCGTCCAGAAACTCACGAGACAACCCAAACCTCTGACAATAGCTGTGAACAGCTATTAGTCTAGCTCAGCTCTGCTTACTCGGCTTGCGACCCAGGATTATTTCGATTGCTGAGACGTTTTTCGTCCTATTGTCCAAAGTAAACGACTCGGTCGTTATTTTCACTTCTTTCACGAACGCGTCCGTCATAAAACTGCGTCTGAGGATCTCAGCGGTGTCCACGGCCCTGCTTATCGATTTTCCCCTAGCCTTCAGAATAACCTCGTTTGACCCGCGCTCGAACTGGGTCAGGGTGGCTGTTACGTAGTTCATGACAGGCTTTTGGCCTATGAGTATCATGTTTTCGGGCCGTTCTCCACTCATTTTTCTGATACACCGCTTCCTGTGAGTCTATTTACGGAAGCACCTGATCAACCATATAAAACTTGTGTAGGTTTCTTCCTTCCAATGGATTCTGCTCCACAGCGAGTTTGAACGCTCCTTCTGTGTGTTGGCCAACAAGACTGACCATAGCAGGTAACGCCAAGTGGGTGTTGTGCCGGCCACATTCTTCGGCTCCTCCAAGGCTAACAGAGACTTGTTCCAGCGTGGCCGAAGGTTCCTATGAGGGTGAAGTCGCGTAAGTAGATAGCTGGAGGAGCATAATATCCCTTGACCCCATTTTCTTTCCTTTAGCTAGGGCGCGCGCCTCCCAGGCATAGAGACGCCCGCACAACAAATAGATTTAAATTCAAGGCGGCACAAATCGTTTTTCCCTCAAGTATAATGTCGGCCAACAAAGTAGTCGGAGTGTATGAAGCCGTTCTGTTCGACCTTGACGGAACGCTTGTGGATAGCCTGGGTTCATTTGAGCTTGCAGCTAAAAGAGTGTTTCAAAAGCACAGCATAGAGCTGCCGAAGACTGCCTCGCTGAAGGAGCTCGTAAAGAAGCCATTCGGCTACGTCGTAAGAACCGTTATCCCACAAATCGACGACTCTACGGTAGAGAGGCTTGTCCAGGAGTATATTTCAGAGTATAACGCAGACGCCTACCGCACAGTGCGGCCCAATGACGGTTCGCTGAACGTACTCAAAAGTCTGAAAGAAAGAGGAAAGAAAATAGCGATCGTTACAGCAAGGACTGTGCTTCAAGATTCACTGTGGCCGACGCTCTCCTATCTCGGATTAGACCGCTATGTGGATACACTTGTAACCCCTCGAAACGTTATTGCTCCAAAGCCCGCTCCTTACGAACATGTCTTGGCGCTCCAAAACCTCAATGTCGAACCGCAGAAGGCGCTTAGCGTAGGAGACTCACCCGAAGACATCCGCGCCTCCAAGGCGGCCGGCGTGAAATCCGTAGGATATACAGGAGGCTTCTTCCCGAAAGAGAGGCTTGCAGAAGAGTCGCCTGAGTATATTATAGAGGACTTGGCCGATGTCCTCGAATTGGTCTGAGGGCTTCCGTTCGACGTAGGATGATTCCGTGGACTGAGCTAAGACGGCTCTCGGAGCCGCTTTCTGTTGTCGGATGTGCGTAAACATTAAGTTGTGCATGGGGGTGGTTGAGCCGTGGACGGCCGCAAGCCTTCCTGGCTAAGTGTTAGAATACCGGGTTCTGGTAGGTATCTTGAAATAAAGTCTCTAAAGGCTTCTTTGGGGTTGAGCACAGTGTGCGAGGAAGCAAGGTGCCCGAACATAGGCGAATGCTGGGGAGGCGGAACAGCCACGTTCATGCTTATGGGGGATACATGTACAAGGCACTGCAGGTTCTGCGCGGTTAAAAGCGGTAAGCCCAACGGGTATCTGGACCCTCAGGAACCGCTCAATCTTGCCTACGCAGTCAAGCAGATGGGCCTGGATTACGTTGTAGTCACTTCGGTTGACAGAGATGACCTTTCGGACGGAGGGGCTTCACACATAGCGAAAGCGGTTCGCGAAATCAAGAGGCTGAACCCCGGCATTTACGTGGAAGTTCTTGTTCCAGACTTTAGAGGCAGCAGTGAGTCTGTGGAAACAGTTCTAGAAGCTCGTCCAGACGTGTTTGCGCATAATGTTGAAACTGTGAGGAGGCTAACGCCGAAGGTAAGGGATCCGAGGGCTTCTTTCGACCAGTCGCTCAGTGTGCTGAGAGCCGCAAAGCAGCTTTGTCCAGATATATATACCAAATCATCCATCATGGTAGGCTTAGGTGAAACGGAGCCGGAAGTGGCTTCGGCTATGATGGAACTGAGGAACGAGAACGTGGACTTTCTTACGATAGGCCAGTATCTTCAACCAACAGCCGGCCACATAAGTCTGGCCGAATACGTGCCTCCCAGCCAGTTTGAACGGTACAAGAAGATTGGAGAGGAATTGGGATTCAAGTATGTTGCAGCCGGACCGCTCGTGCGTAGCTCCTACAGAGCCGGAGAATATTATTTGAAGAACTGCCTCGTCAAAGCATCCAGCTGAGTCCGATTATACGTCTAAAAATTTGTTTTACAGGTTGGATTCAGAGACTTCTCGCTTTCCACAGCAAAATACAGTTTATATCAAGCTTGCACGGCTTCCGCCTTGACTGGATATGGCCACTGAGGCACAAATGATTCAGTATGTGGACAATGACGGCAACTTGAAGGCGGAGCCTGACACGCCTCTGTCCGATTCGGAGCTTTTGAAGCTTTACAAGATAATGGTTCAGACCCGGCTTTTCGATCAGAAGGCCCTAAGCTACCAGCGACAGGGCAGGATAGGCTTCTATGCGCCATGCGCAGGTCAGGAAGCAGCGCAGGTGGGAGCCGCCTATGCGCTAAAGGAAACAGACTGGGTTGTGCCGGCGTACAGGGAACTTGGAGCCGCCTTCATAAAAGGGTACACTATTAGGGAAATAGCCGATCAGCTGTACGGTAACGCCGAAGACATTCTGAAGGGCAGGCAGATGCCCAATCACTATGGTGCCCGGAAGTACAGGTTTGTCACTGCGTCGAGTCCAATTGCCACTGAGATACCTCATGCAGTAGGGATCGCTATGGCCGCGAAGTATAAGGGAGACGACGCGGTGGCGATGGCGTTCTTCGGGGACGGCGCTACTTCCGAAGGAGACTTCCATGTGGGTCTTAACTTTGCGGGAGTCTACAAGGCGCCAGTGGTGTTTGTGTGCCAGAACAACCAGTGGGCGATATCTATGCCTGTAAAAGGGCAGACGGCGTCGGAGACGCTCGCCATCAAGGCAGTCGCATATGGAATAGAGGGTGTCAGAGTTGACGGCAACGATCTTTTCGCTGTTTATTCCACGGCTAGAAAGGCTGTTGAGAAGGCTCGTAGCGGCGGCGGACCCACGCTCATTGAAGCCGTAACCTACAGGTTTGGACCGCACTCGTCTTCCGACGATCCCACCAAGTACAGGCTTGACGAAGAGGTGAAGTCGTGGCAGGCGAAGGACCCGATTAAACGAATAAAGCTGTTTCTCATACGCAAAGGCAAATGGAGCGAGGAGGAAGATGCCTCTCTCCGACAGAAACTCGATCAGGAAATCACCGACGCTTTCAAAGAGGCTGAAAGGAAGCCGCAGCCCCCGCTGGACTCCATGTTTAAAGACGTGTACGAGGAAATGACGTGGAATCTAAAGGAAGAGCTGGAAGAGATTTCTCACGTTTTGGAGAAAAAGAACGGTTCACAGGGAGAGTGATGCTCAATGGCGTCAATGAACATGGTTCAGGCTGTAAACGACGCTCTGAGGCTGGGTTTGAGATCTAACCCAGACATGGTTGTGTTCGGAGAAGATGTTGCAAGAGATGGCGGCGTTTTCAGAGTTACCGACGGGCTTCTCCAAGAGTTTGGCTCTAAGAGAGTGTTCGACACTCCGCTTGCAGAGTCGGGTATCGTGGGCGTGGCCATCGGCATGGCGCTCTACGGGCTGAAACCTGTTGTTGAAATCCAGTTTATGGATTTTATCTACCCGGCCTTCGATCAGATTGTTAGTGAGCTAGCCAAATTCAGATACAGAAGCGGGGGCGATTTCACTGCTCCAGTGGTGATTCGAGCCCCCTACGGGGGCGGTATAAAGGGCGGACACTATCACAGTCAGAGCAGCGAAACATACTTTGTTCACACCGCAGGCCTGAAGGTGGTGACGCCCAGCGGCCCATATGACGCAAAAGGCCTGTTGATTTCCGCCATAAGAGACCATGACCCAGTTATTTTCCTTGAGCCCAAACGCCTTTACAGGTCAGTTAAAGAAGAAGTGCCCGAAGGAGAATACACGGTGCCCATAGGCAGCGCAAAAGTTGTGCGCAAGGGCTCTGACATCACGTTCGTCACATACGGAGCCATGGTGCAGGTTTGCATTCAGGCCGCTGAGCAGCTCGCTCAGAAAGGTGTTCAGGCGGAAATAGTTGATCTAAGAACTCTCTCGCCACTTGACATCGACACGGTTTTGGCCTCAGTTAAGTCTACGGGCAGAGTTGTTATAGTCCATGAGGCACCGAAGACGTTGGGCGTTGGCGCGGAGGTTTCTGCTCTGATAAACGAGAAGGCACTCGACTACCTGAACGCGCCGGTTCTAAGAGTTGTTGGTCCGGATACACCGTTTCCGTACACTCTTGAAAACTATTACCTTCCCAACGTGCCGCGGGTGCTCGAAGCGGCTAACAAGGTGCTGAACTACTAGGGTGTTGAACAGCATGATTTACGAATTCAAGCTTCCAGATATCGGAGAAGGTGTCGCTGAAGGGGAAATAATCAAGTGGCATGTTTCCGAAGGAGACAACGTGAAAGAGGAGGAGCCTCTGGTAGAGGTTATGACCGACAAGGTAAACGCCGTGATACCGTCCCCCGTAAGCGGCAAAGTGGTTAAGCTTCTTGCGAAAGTTGGGGAAAAGGTCAAGGTCGGCCAAGTTGTGCTGACTGTGGAAACCCAGGATACCGTTTCTACGCCTCAGGAAACCGTATCTCCCCGCACCCAAAAGGCTTCAACAGAATCCGCCGTCCCATCAACCACGCCTCCAACCGGCACTCAGCCGAAGGTCCCTGTTCGTGCACCGCCTTCTGTCAGAAAGCTCGCAAGAGAACTTGGGGTGGAACTGGATAAGGTTGTTGGAACAGGACCCGAAGGGAGAATAACTGAGGCAGATGTCAAGTCATTCGCCTCGTCGGCTACAGGACGGGGAACAACCACCGTGCAGAAGGCAATCCCTGCGGCTGCGACGGGTGCAACCGAGACGGTGCCGTTCATAGGAATCCGGCGAAGCATAGCCGAAAAGATGGCGAAATCGGCATTCACGATCCCTCATGTCACCCACGTTGAAGAAGTTGATGTTACAGAGCTTGTTAAGGTCAGGGAGCTACTCAAAAAAGCCGCTGAAGCGAAAGGCGCGAAACTGACGTACCTTCCTTTCATCATCAAAGCCTGCTGCGTAGCGCTGAAAGAGTACCCCCAGTTCAACGCGTCACTTGACTTGGAAAAAGGAGAGCTTGTGTTCAAGAAATACTATAACATCGGCTTGGCCACCGCGGTCCCAGACGGACTGGTTGTACCGGTCGTAAAGGACGCTGACAAGAAGGACGTGTTTCAGCTTGCTTCCGAAGTCGGCACTCTTTCCGAAAAGGCGCGGCAGGGAAAGCTGGAACTGAAAGACGTGCAGGGTGGGACTTTCAGCGTCACAAGCGTGGGCAGCATTGGAGGGTTGTTTGCGACACCAATAATCAACTATCCTGAGTCCGCGATTCTGGGGGTGTACAGAATTCATTCAACGCCAACTGTTGACGGAGAAGGTAAACTCGTCAAAAGAGAGGTAATGAACATTTCGCTTACATTCGACCACAGGATAGCGGATGGCGCTGTTGCAGCCCTTTTCGCGAACAGGGTAAAGGAGCTTCTGGAAGACCCTTCGACTCTGTTACAGCACATGTTTTGAGGCTGAACACAAAATGGAGAAATACGACGTTGCAGTGATTGGAGGAGGTCCAGGAGGCTACTCTTCAGCGATCCGGCTCGGAGAGCTGGGAAAAAAGGTTGTCTTGTTTGAAAAGAACAGGCTGGGCGGCGAGTGTCTGAACTATGGATGCATCCCCACGAAGACGTACATTAACATCGTTAAGATAGCCGATAGGGCGGAGAAATTTCATGAGCGAGGAATAGTGGGCTCTGTTCAGGTTGAACTGAAGGCTCTCAAACGGTGGAAGGACACCGTGGTGGCACAGCTCTCAAAAGGAGTTGAGTCGCTTTGCAGGTCAAACGGCGTACAGGTTGTAAAAGCGGAGGCCAAGCTCATAGAACCCAATACAGTCGAATACTCCTTGGGCTCACAGAAAGAGCGAGTTTACGCTGAAAACGTTGTGCTAGCCACAGGCTCCAAGCCGATGGAAATACCAGGTTTCGCCTTCGACGGGGAAACCATTCTCCATAACTGGCACATGCTCGAACTCGAATCGGTTCCAGAGAAGCTTGCGATAGTAGGCGGAGGCGTGCTTGGAATGGAATTCGCTTTCATGTTTTCGAAAATGGGTTCAGAGGTCTCAGTGATAGAAATGATGCCGCAGATTCTGCCGGGCACGGACAGCGAGGTTGCGGCCGCGATCTACGACTCCGCGGTTAAGGCCGGGATCAAGCTTTACCTGGGTGCGAAAGTGGGTTCATGGTCGAAGGTTGATGGTAAAGCGGAAATCAGGTTCCAGGATAAGGCTGGCGAACACAAGCTTCAGTGCGACAAGATACTGCTCTCAGTGGGCAGGAAGCCGGCCTCGGCTGAAGGGTGTGCCGGAAGCGTTGGCGTGGCCACGGACAGCAAAGGCTTCGTCAAGGTCGACGCGTCCATGCGTACGTCCGTCAAAGGAGTGTACGCGATAGGGGATTTGGTTGCGGGACCCATGTTGGCGCATAAGGCTTACAGGCAGGGCGTGGTCGCCGCTGAGGCCATAGCGGGTCTGCCGTCGGAGTTTGACAGCGTTGTCCCCGACGCGATTTTCACAGATCCGGAAGCGGCTAGTGTCGGGCTAGACTTGGTTAAAGCCGGGGAGGCCGGTTACAACGCCATGTCGGCTAAGTTTCCGCTCATGGCCCTTGGGCGGGCAGTAAGCGTAGATGAA
>JAVZLA010000007.1:0-37489 GCA_038883995.1 Thermoprotei archaeon
GCAGACTGTTCGTCGATCATAGTGGGCGGCGGACCGGGCAGACTTGGGTTGGGCGACCCTGCGTCAGTTCAGCTTGCACGCACAATCAGAGAGTGCAGGGTGCCTGTGCTCGGCATATGTTACGGGCACCAGTTCATCGCCAAAATGTATGGCGGATCCGTTTCACCGTCACCGAACCCCGAGTTCGGCCCAGTTGACGTGGATGTGGTCTTCGAAGACGAGCTGTTCAACGGTCTACCCGGGCGTCTAACAGTTTGGATGAGCCATAACGACGAAGTCACGGAGGCGCCGCCTCGCGGCGTCGTGTTGGCGTCCAGCGCATCCAACAGGTTTGAAGCGCTTAAGATCATTGACGAACAGGTTTACGGCGTTCAGTTTCACCTGGAAGTAGAGCACACGGTACACGGAAAAGATATCATGGGAAACTTTCTTCGATTGGGCAGAAGGTAATCACAAGTTTTATTTTGGGTCGGCTCCAACTTCGCGTCGAAGAGCGATGAGAGTGGTCGTGTGCGTCAAGCAGAGCGTGGACGTGGACTCTGTTAAGGTCAGCCGCTCGTCTGGAGAAATCACAACAGAGGGTGCGGCCTACAAGACAAACGACTTCGACAAGAACGCGCTTGAAGAAGCCATTAAAATAAAGGAACGGACAGGCGCCTCGGTGGACGCCGTAAACGTCGGCGCACCCACCGGGAAGGATGGATTGAAGGAGGCGCTTGCGCTTGGCGCGGACAGGGCGCTCTACGTTTACGATCAATCAATCCAACAGTGGGATAGTAGAGGAGTTGCGCTTGCGCTGAGCCGTCTTATCAAAAACACGGGTGGAGCCGACCTTGTTCTGATGGGGGAAGGCAGCGTGGACCATTACAGCTCCCAGGTTGGCCCCCGTCTCGCAGTGCTGCTTGGTTTACCGCTACTTTGCTATGCCAGGAAGATCGAGCTCGAAGAAAAGTCGGTGACGGTGGAAAAAGACATGGAATACGGAGTGCAGCGAGTGAAATCTCCACTTCCCGCTCTTATCACGGTAGTGCAGGAGATCAACCAGCCTAGGCTTCCAACATTGAAGTCCATACTCGCCGCCTCCAAGAAGGAGGTGCGCCAAGTTGGCTTACAGGAGCTTGGGCTCTCGGTGGAAGAGGTTAAACCGGTGTCCAGAGTGCTGCACGTTTATCCGCCGAAATCCGAACGCAAGAAACTGGTTATCGACGGCTCAAAGCCCTCTGAAGCCGCCGTGCGCTTGGTGGGTTATCTGCGTGCAGACGGGGTGATATGACCGTGTCCATCAAGGTCTTTTGTTTTTCAGAGAATGCGGCTTCGCTACGTGTTCTCGTAGAGTTGGCGAACAAGATTTCAGGCGTGGAAGGCGTTTACGCCGCGGCTCCAAAAACCGTGGCCGACTCGGTTTCACATGGACTGAAAGCTGCTACGTTATACTCGCTGGAGCCCGATTCTCCTAGCAGCATGGTGAGCCGAAGATACGCCGACACACTTCATGAGCTGGTTCGTCGAGTCGATGCGTCGCTGATACTTGTGGGCGCAACCAAGTTCGGCAAAGAGGTGTGCGGGGTGCTCGGAGCCCTCTTGGACGCCCCTGTTTCCACGGATTGCAGAGAAGTAAAAGTTGGGGAAGGCTTCGTTGAGGTTACCAGAACAGTTTACAGCGGCAACGGCGTCGCCACCGAAACGCTGAGCAGGCTGCCAGCCGTGGTGTCGGTTCAAACGGGTGGAGAAACTGTCTCCGTCAACTCGGGGGCGCCCAGCGTGGAGGCTGTGACTTTGGCCGAAGGAGACGCCAACGTGGTTGTACTCGATGTTAGACCCAAGCAAGGAGGCAAAGTTAAGCTAGAGGAGGCTCAGCGCATAGTAGCTGTGGGAAGAGGCCTGCAGAAAAAGGAGGATCTCGCAATCGCTGAGGAACTTGCGTCCACACTTAACGCCGCCTTAGGATGCACGCGGCCCATAGCAGCCGACCTTGGATGGCTTGGAGACGACCAGTGGATTGGGCTTTCGGGACACAAGGTTAAACCCAAACTCTACGTGGCGGTGGGCATAAGCGGCCAGGTTCAACACATTGCAGGCATGAGGGAATCCGGTGTAGTAGTGTCCGTCAACAAGGATCCCAACGCACCCATAGTTCAGAACTCGGACTACGCTATCGTAGGAGACCTGTACCAGGTTGTACCCGAACTCGTTAAAGCGTTGAAGTCGGCGTAACCGAACATGAAGAGGTCTACGCTGGCACGTATCTACGTGTATCTGGGTATTCCTTTGCTGATAGGAGTGTCTCTGCTCGCATATGCCTCATACACTGACACATGCCCCTATCCCTGCGGGGTGATCCATCCGTATCGGCTTCCAGGAGAAGCCGTGATAGCGGCTACAATCATCGCATACATAGCAGTCTACGCCTACTCAAAGAATGTTCGCGCCAAACCCGCAAAATAATTGCTCAAGATAGCCGTCTGAAGCGTCCGCGTTCTAGGCTAACATCGGGGAGCAGACGACGTAAACGGAGGAGACCATTCATCCATGCGGTCTAGGAAAACGCTTTTCCCGCCTGATACTTTCTCCTACCGATTACTCTCACAGCGTATGAAAGGATTGACAGCGCTGCGAAGAGGATAAATGAAATCAGCGGATTCAGAAAGGGAAGCGAAACCTGAGTCCCCACGCCGAGAAATAGCAGAGCGGCGACCGCTAGCACAAGCGACAGCACTCTGTAAGTAGAAGGCATCGGTCCCCTTCCAATTGTATAGTAGTTCATCGAAGCGATGTTCCCGGATGCGTACGGCTCCAGGAAAGCCAGATATATGAGCGTGACTTCAGAGTTCAGGTCGGAGGAAGCTTGAAGGCCATCTGGTGTCCTGTTAATTGTTGCCACGGTCATTCCGCTGGACTTGACGTTTAGCGTGTCCGTCATCTTGTTGATAAATCCCGAAAGCTGAGTTCCTGAAACCTCGTAGTCTTGCCCCTCATACCTGAGTTTGAGACCGCGAAGCTCCTTCCCAACTTCGACCCCGTCCCTGAATATCTTAAACGATCCAAGGCCGTCCCTTACAATTCTGAACGACGGGGTTCCTGTTATTTCTATCAACGATGTTCTAACACCTGAGGTTTCCCGCCGGACGCCCCCCACCTTTTCCCCGTTCTTTAGAATCACCCCATTCGACAGAGTAAAGTCGGTCACGCCTATCTCGGAAAAATGATGGGATATAAACCTGTCTAAGCGGCCTTCTTCCTCATCGAGCACTCATACGTACCTTTCACGGGGTGGGGAAGCCGCGATTTTTCTCCCTCTGTGTGCTCCAATGCCTAAGGATTCCAGTCTCCTGTGACGGTCATCGAAGAGAAGACAGCATAACCCCACTATGTAACTTCAGATCGTCAGTAACACCACGCTCACGAAGACATTAGTGGAAGACCCCACGGCTTCATTCATAATTTGATCGAGATTGCAAATCACGGCACATCACATCACATCGCATCGCATCACATCACATCACATCACATCACATCACATCGCATCACATCACATCATAACAGACCGAATGCGATAGAAATTCGAAAAATCAGCTTAGTGTACTACAATGAAGTTTCTTGGCGTCTTCTAGTTCGCCTGAACCTGCAAAAAACGGGAACATCAAAAGCAAGATCTTCCATCCGCTAGCGTGGGTTCTTCCTGTTCATTCAAAGCAAAGTATGGTGCATTTACTGCGGTCAAAGCCGGCGGCGCATGGGCGTTCAGACGCCGTGAATCCTACCAGAAACAACGTTTCGGCCTCAGCGACCATTACATGATCCACCCATTCCCACTTACGTGGACTCAGGCTTCAACAGATTGTTCAAAGCTGTAGCACTGCTCGTAGTCGGCCTCGTAGTTTCCTTGGTTGCATGTGAAGCCTTTCTTCGGCCGCCCTGTTCGAGCCTGACCCTAACTCCCGCGCCTCTTGCCTTCTCCTTATATCGCATGGTTTAACCCTGAGTTTCATCTACAGGAGTATCAAACAGGTGGGGCCGCGGAGATTTGAACTCCGGTCGTGTGCGCCCGAGGCACGCAGCCTACCAGGCTAGCCGACGGCCCCCTGCACGATTTTAAACTCGGGACCTAAATAGGTGTGATGGTCGACGAAGGACCGGGACGTCTAACGGTCGCTCCTGTTCCTGTTGAACGCCGTCATGTTGAGGCATAGTTTGTTTGGGCCAGACGTCTGAAACAAGGAGCGGGCGAACCGAACTTCGAGCCGATTCAAGTCTCGGTTTCATAATGCCTGTACAGGAATCTGTCCAGCGGGATCGTTTTCCTCTTTCGGGTTAGAATCACGCTGCTCCTTAACCAGGTTGGCCTTTGTGTCTGGAAACCCGTTACCACTTTGGTGAGAGCGGCATCCATGCTGTCGTGTCTTTCAAGACGCGTGAGAGCCGCCCTTACGCCTTCCCTCACTCTCCAGACGCCCAGGGGCGCTATCCATCCGCTGTCCACTTCCATGAAAACGATGGCACCGCTCTGCCTTTTCATGTCTGCCAGCTTCTGTGCAACAGCGAGCCTGGCCGCATAGTAGGCGCCCGCAGTGTTGGAAGCGTATGTGGTTCTGCCTTCAAATTCCTCGAAGTCAGAGGGCACCGTGCCTGATCCGTCGTCAACTCTTCCAGTGAACGGAAGCCAGCTTTCAAGGAACTCGAAACGCCATTCCTCCGGCAGGAGCAGAACTGAGAACCTGTTTCCCAGAGCGTAGAAGCTGCCGGTAAGGTATTCGGAAAGAAGCGGCATGTTGCGCACTCTTGTTAGCAGGGCTTTTGATGCGGTGTCGTCCACTGCGGTTATACTCCACCTGGTGGGGACAAGTTTTCTTCTCGTGGAGACGCCCAGCATGCCGAGGGAAAGCAGTCTGTGTATGTAGTGTTCGTTGAGGCCAGTCTTCCATAGCTCCACCAAGGCTTCGGAGGCTTTGAGGTCACGGTCGTACACCACTTTCTCCGTGACACGCGGCACATGCGGGTTCTCCACGCTCAGAATCCGCTCCAGAGAGGCCGTGGGACCCATCGGTGGAGAGTAGAAGCTGAAGCTGGGCGCCCTGCTGACCAGTTTCCCAATCCTGAGTTCGGCGCCCACCGAAGTATGGCTCATCGCAAGCTCCTGTGTTTTCTCAAGCTCCGTGTCGCCGAAGGGGGATCCAACGAACACCCTTCTACTCGTTCTCATAAGCCCCACCCGCATCTGCACCAGTCTGGGAAAATCCATGCTTAGCCAGGAAGCAGGGTCTTCTGGTGAAACCTCTGAGCCTGCTCCCGGGATGAGCGGACCCGCCCCAACAAACGGGTATCCGTATTCTCCGACAAACGCGGACGGCGGACTCATCGCTGAAACCGAACCCGAAGAGGCTGGAACAGAGCCCAGGGACTCGGCTACCATTTTGAGCAGCGGGCACGGGGACTTTCCGCAGAGATGTTTCACCCCCTTGCATGCGGCGCAGATTGAAGGGTTGTCTCTCACAAACTCCGGGATTCCGCTCACGTGAACAGCTCCCTCCATATCTTCGCCGCCTGCTCCCTGACTCCTTCCCCGTTTGGAAGCGTGGCGACCGCGTTAGCCGCAAGCTTGAGCTCGGGGACGCTGTTGGCTAATGCAACACTGTAGCCGCACAGCCTGAACATAGGCAGGTCGTTTTCACCGTCGCCGAAGCAAACTGTTGCTGACGGAGACTCGCCGAGCTCCGACAGGGCCTCCGCAAGTCCTTTGGCTTTGTTTACGCCGCGCGGCACAACCATGACTCTATCCTTGTTCGGCTGCACTTCGGCTGCAAGACCAAGCTCGGACACCAGGGAGCGAGCTTTAGGCTCCTCCTGTCTACTGAAAGAGAATATGACACGCTCGCACCCTGCTACCGTATGCTGCAGCAGCCGGCTACGCTGGCGCATCCATTGCTTTGACGCCAGGACACGGGAAGCCGAAGCCGATAAAAGAAGTGCGCCGTTTTCGGCGACAACGCGGTCGAACAGTTCGAGGGATGCGATCTTACGGGCTTCGAGCTCACAGCGGCCTGTTACCAGCACAAGCTTTACGCCTCCGTCTCTAAGGGTGCTCAGGACACTTGAAACCGCTTCGGAGACGTAGGGTTCGTCAGGGACTTTCAGTGTTCCGTCGAGGTCGAACGCCGCAGCCGAGAACCGCTTACTTCGGGACATGTGCTATTCTGTTTTCCTTCGGAGAGTAGATCATGCCGTTCTTTTTACGGTATTTCAGGAAGTTTTCCACGTCTTTTTGACTGAATCCTTCCTCGATACATCTTTGCACGAAGTCGGCTTCGAGCACGCCGCCGGGTCCAGCTTCCTTTTCCATTTTGCTGAGTAGCAGATCTATCTGCGCGTCCGTTGTCAGCTCCCGTGACGTGCGGCCAGAGTAAACCGTGGACAAGTCTGACGTTTCGCCTCCACTGGTGTACACTCCTATCCCTGCGAGGAATACGTTGTAGAGTCTGATTGCTGCGTCCGCGTCGGTTGAAGTCGCTTCCCTGCTGAGCCTGAGGCGTGCGTGCGCTTTTGCAAGGCGAACCAAGCCTTCGAGCTGACGTGTGGTGATGACAACCGGGCTGTCCGGTGATTCACTCTTCTTTCTCATATCAGCATAAAAACTGTTGAGTCTTTCGGCGGCCGCCGTGGTTAGCTCTGGGAAGACGTTGTGTCTGGCGTAGGCGATGTACTTTCTAACAGCCTCGCCAGAATAGGGGACCGAAACCTTTCCCTGGCCTCTTACATTCAGCACGAATTCTGCGAGCTCCGAGTCGCGCTTCGGGTCAGGTTTATCCTCAACTATGAAGATGAGGTCGAACCTGCTGAGGATTGTGGGCGGAAGATCTATGTTGTCGGCGACGCTTCTGTCTCTCAGATATTTACCGAACCTCGGGTTACCCGCGGCGATGACCCCGCATCTTGCGTTAAGCGTCGCATGTATTCCCGCCTTAGTAATCGTAACCTGCTGCTGCTCCAAGCCTTCGTGTATGGCGCTACGATCGTTGTCGTCCATCTTGTCGATTTCGTCAATAAGGCAGACTCCGCCGTCCGCCAAAACCATGGCTCCGGCCTCAAGCATGAACTCGCCCTTGGAGTCTCTGACCACGGCGGCGGTAAGGCCAACGCCGCTGCTTCCCTTGCCGCTCGTGTATATTCCTCGAGGTACAAGTCTGACAACTGACTGAAGGAGCTGAGATTTACCTGTGCCCGGATCCCCGAGTACAAGGATATGTGAGTCGCCTCTTATCTTTGTGCCGTCAGGCAGATAGACTGGAGGAGCACCCACCAGGGATAGCAGCAGGGCCTCCTTTACGTCTTCGAGGCCATATATGCCTGGGGCAAGAGACTCTATCACGCGTTCCTTGAGCCAGGGGTCAGAAGACATCTTCTTGATTTCGTCGAGGTCTCTTGGAGATAGCTGTATTTCCTCGTACTCTTTTTCAGCGGATTCAAAGTAGTTCACTTCTATAAACGTTTCAAGAGCTCTTTCGCTCTGAGACCTCGACGACTGATATGCCCTGAAGATTCCCACGACACGTATCCGGCTACCGGGCTTAACCTGGTCCACGAGGTCGTCGGTTACCAGCGCCTGAACACCGCGCGGCAGAACGCCGCCCATAAGCTCCTCCTGTCTTTCCTGTAACAGTATGCGCTGATGGTTCACAGAGTAGCTTGCTGACGCGTTAAGAGCCATCGGTCCACCACACTTCTCCTCTCCGTCCAGCAGATTTTGACATTTCACCGGAGGAAAAACCTCTGTAAGACCCACTTGACCGGGCTGAGACGCTCCGCATCGAACACAGGTGTAGAGAGGTATAACGAGATAGGGCTTTGAAACAGCCACTCTGAGAGCGACAGCCTCAACTTGGACAAGCCTGTCAATGTGCTGGGCTCCAAGCTCACGCAATCTGATGCCGTAGCCCTGCTGTGGAAAACGTATTCGAACGTTCAACGGGATAAGGGCCGCTGCTTCAGAGACTCCTTCGACCCCTCCCTTGATCTGCTCGTTTTTCACAACCATGCCTTCGATTTCCTGCGCGTAGTCGGGGTCCATCATACGTAAGGCTTCGAGAAGACCCTTCTTTAACGCGGGCATAGTCCCGTCGGGGTTATTCTGTACCTCTTTGGCTAGCCTGTCGTCGAACTCCAAAAGATGCTCAAATTCAACGACGATGCTCCTCGACTTGTCGGAAATCATGTCGTTTAGCCTTCTCCTGTAAACGCTCTCCTTCCCTGACCTGAAATCTGTGATGAACTCGAGGAAACGTCTCTCAACGGCAATCTTCTCTAGGCCGCTAGCCTGAAGGTCTGCTGTCAAACCGAATCCTGTTATCTTGGTTGCCGGAGGTTTATTTATACTAGCGGATAACTGCCCGCGCTCAACCACCTGACTGAAACGCTTCCTTTGTAAGCGTCCTGGTACTCTCGGCCAGCAGACAAACAGCTCGACCATCTACGGCAGCAACAGGCATTGTATGGTAGAATGCTGAACGCGTTACGACGGAGGCCAGTTCGCAGGATGCTCTCGAGTGAATCATACCTGAACTCCATGCAGAAGCTTAAGATGCCTCTAAGAGACGCGATCGGTTGAAAGAATTGTTCATCCCGTGATCCTGTCAACTTGGTTCTGCTTGCAGGCTGTTTTCACTGATGCCAAAGCTTATTTTGTGGATGCCCTACACGTTTGACGAGCATAATGGGCAAAGTAACCGTTGAGTCCATTGGATACAGACCTAAACCCATAGATCCTGATTTCATGACGAAGAAAGACCTCTACCCCGAAGGTCAGGAGCACAATAAACACAAGGTGTTTGCGGAGGGGGTGACCAGGACAGATGAAGACGGTAAACCGTATCCTACTAAGCTCGGAATACACGGCTCCATAGTTGCCGTGGACTTCGAGGCATGCATAGCGGACGGAGCGTGCATGGACGCATGCCCAGTGCAGGTGTTCGAATGGCTTCTCAACCCCGGCAAAATGGGCACAGGACAAGACCTAGACGTATCCGGAAACCAGGAGCTTTTCGCCAAATATCGCTGCGATAAGTCTGACCCTATCCGAGAGTCTGACTGCATTTTCTGCCTCGCATGCGAGAACGTTTGTCCCACGCACGCCATCAAGATAACGCAGCCTTAGCCCAAACAATTCTAAAGGCTGAAGCGAAGCGGAGAAGAGAAGAGAGCTCTCAAACTCTGCCTTATTCAGCTAGGGCATGGCCGCAAGCGTTCTTCTAGCGGCGGCCGAAACCCTGCTTGAAGGAGAGGATGAAAGCGCACGCAAAACCTTGACCGGACACGCCGGGTTTTTGGCGAGCCTGTAGAGTACAAGTTCGTTAGCGGGCTCAGATGAGAATTCTTCAAATATTTTCTCCAACCATTCGCCAGTCACCGACGGATTTTTGGCTGCGGCTAGCACTGCTTTCTCGGACTCTCTAAGACTTTTCAGGGAGCCCAGCGCCTGCGACAGGACAGCGGGTCTGCTGTCTTTGGAGAGCAGGTTGGCTGAGACGATTTCGTCGCCGAGCTTCGCAAGTTTGAGGGCGACTCCTTCCGGAAGAGAAGGGTTGAGCGCCATGTCGCGTTTACCGCTTATCGACCCCGTAGCCAAAATTTTCTCTAGAACTTCAGCTGGGGTTGAGGGGTTTTTGGCGAGGTTCCACTCTATTTCGTTGCCTCTGTAGTCTGCCAGAAGCCTCAGCGCTTCTTTAGGGGTCTTCGGGTTCCCTGCAGCAGAAGAAAGGGGGCCGAAGCTTTCGTCCGTGAAAAACATTTCATCCTCTTCTGTCCCCCGCTTCCTTGCCCTAACACTCGAATGCTCTTCTCTTACGATCTCTGCCAAAACCTGCGGAGGAGTCATCTGGTTTGAGGCTACCGAAGAAAGAACCATGCCCCTGTTGGACGGGTCGCGCGCAAGCTCGGATAAAATCTCGCTTGGAGCGTGCTCCGAACGCGCAAGGGAGGCGCGCACAGCAGGGTCGTTGTCTTTCGCCAACTGAGCCAGTATTTTTCTGGGAGCAGCAGAATTCTGGGCTACTGCCGCTCTGACTCTCGTGGCGGGATCTGACGCGAGCTTCGCCAACAGTTTTTCAGAGATATTTGGGTTCTTGGCTAAGGCTTCCCGCACCCTCTGACTCTTTGTAGACAGAAACTCAAGGACGTCGCTGGGGGCGTTGGGTAGCTGGGCTATTTCAGCCAGAGTCTTATCTTTTTGTTTACCCTTAACGGTTGTGGCCAGTTTCATAAGTTCTTTAGGGGACTTTGAAGAAAGCGACAAAATGGTGCACTATCTTCAAAGACAGGCTCCAAATTAGCTTTATGGGTCGGAAAAGTGGTTATGAGCGGAATAGAAATGGTTCTCTGCGCATGCACCCGAACCGAAGTCTCTGCTAGCGCAACCGCGTCCGGAGCACTGTTCGGACGTGTACCAAAGTAATAGCTCGACTGCGCCGTCAACCTCAATCTTTTTATATCCCTATCCCTTCGATCCATCCCCACAGCCCTTCTACTCCGCATTTGACTACGAATACGCTCCTGTTTTTTCCGGCACATCTCACAGAAAACATAAACCTGAACTGCATTCTTCAGGAAGGCACCATCATCGTCTGGACGCATACTTATATAATTCACATGGTCGCTTCAAGTATGCTTGACGAGCAAGTAATACTTTCAGGTGTCCTGTCAGTTAGCATACTTGTCTTTCTTGCCAAAATGCTCTCAAGCGTCTTCGAAAAGTTTGGCCTTCCAGGTGTTCTCGGGGAAGTAACCAGCGGCGTTGCCTTTGGCCCATACGCCCTCGGACAATTCATAACCGTCTTTGGTACTCCTCTCATAAACCTGAACGAGATTGTCTTGGCCTTTTCGGAGATAGGCGCCATATTAATTCTCTTCTCTGCGGGCCTAGAAACTTCCTTCTCCGAGTTCAGAGGACACGGAGTGAAATCGTTCTTCGTAGGAGGGTTGGGAGTGGTTTTCCCTTTTTTTCTGGGCTACTATTCTGCTTCCTTCTTCGGCTTCTCGTTTGCTTCGGCGCTCCTGACAGGGGCAGCTCTCAGCGCGACAAGCATTGCGGTTACAAGCAGAGTTCTGGAAGGGTTGGGCGCTTCAAAAGCTCTGACATCGAAGCTTATCATAAACGCTGCAGTCGTAGATGACGTTCTGGGCCTTGCAGTCCTAGGTATCGTTGTGTCGATCATACAGGTTGGTGTGATCCCAAGCTTTTCTCAGATTGTTGTAAAGCTTGTAACCATAATTACCCTCTGGATGGTCCTCCTCCTCTCCCTTGTCTTTTTCGTCCCCAAATTCATGGCAACGATACCAAAGTGGAGGGCCGAAGGCACAGAAGAAGCAGCAAGCACCGTAATCTGTTTCGGAGCCGCATCTCTTGCAACGGTACTCGGTCTTTCCCCTATCGTTGGAGCCTACGCTGCTGGTATGGGCCTCGCAACTTCTCGTGCTCTGACAGCGATAAGAAGCTACCTAGATAAGATAAACATAATATTTGCCCCAATATTCTTCGCAGTGATCGGAGCCTCTCTTAACCTGTCTCAGCTCACCTTGAAGGGCATACTTCTCCTCCCCATATTTTTCGCAGTCGCAGTGGTAAGCAAACTTGCAGGCTGCGGTCTTCCGGCATGGCTCTTGTTGAGAAGTAGAAAGAAGGGATTCCAAGTGGGTACCGCAATGATATCACGAGGCGAGGTAGGGCTTGTGATCGCGGGGCTGGGGCTTTCTTCAGGAATCATATCCCAGGACATATACTCAGCTCTCGTAGGTATGGTGATACTGACTACTCTGTTCGCCCCCTTTATCATGAAAAGAACGTTTAGAAACAACTCAGCGGAATGACGCCCACTGCAACGCATTATGCTTGCTCAAGCAAAATACGTCTCGGACACAAATGTCCCGCATGACGCTCTCCGACACCTTGCCCGCAGTATTGGTTGCCTCATCTACATTTTCCTGAATTTCAAACTTGGAATCCGAAACAAGCGTAGACCGGCGGAAAATGACCAAGTGTACTTCAGCGACGTTACACAAAATACTATAAGATAAGATCAGATTGAGCACTGCTAACTTAGCCACGACGTAAGCGCCGTGACATAGATTCAACGTAAGCCGAAGGATACGGCCTTGGCCGCATCCCAGGCCCAATCCCGGAGCAAAGTATCGGATGATGGCGGGCCCGGAGGGATTTGAACCCTCGACCTACGGCTCCGGAGGCCGCCGCCCTATCCATGCTAGGCCACGGGCCCGCTTCAAATCAGGGTGATGGTGGGTTTTAAAGGCGCCGAAGCGGACGCCCTGACCGCGTCGGCCGAAAGCTCCTCAGAGCACACTCTTATTTTGACGTTGGAGACGAATCCAAGGTAGTCTACGGCCTCCTTCAGGGTTTCTTCCTCTACTTCAACGAGTCTGGTAAGTCTGTCAACTGGAATGGAGCGCCAGCGGGAAAGAGCCCTAACAGCCCTCTGGAGAAAGGCGGCCGCAGCCTTCCTGTCGCCGATGTCCGCTTCCATCTTGCGGATAAGGTCGGGTGAGACCCTGCTTGGTATCGCCCCGTCAGCCAAGAGCCTTCTGACCGCGGCCCTCTTCTTGTTCGAGCAGAAAGAGATTTCTGCCTCAGTGTAGCCTGTTCTGAGCTTCACGAGATTGGCCAAGTCTTCCTCCACGCTGTCCAGGTACTCTTCTCTTAAGAGAAGCAGCTCCTCTTCTTCTGAAAGCGACGTCTCTGGATACCCTTGTTCTTCGACCAGGCCTTCTCCGCCAAGCCTGTTGTACGCCCACTGAGCCATATGAGGGGCGAAAGGGTGGATCAGTTTCACCCATTCGAGCACAAACTCTGAGTCAACCCTGCGCTCCGGTTGCAGGGTTCTCTTCCAGTGGCGTCTCAGGTCGTCCCAGACACCGTAGAAGGCTGAGTTAAACGCCGAACGCGTCTTCATGTTCTCCATGTTTTCGGCCACCTCGCCGGCTCTTTTCTTGAATTTTGTGCGAAGCCACTTAGTGGAATCTGTATTTCCCGGGGGCTGCTCCTTTTGAGCGGCCGCGCAGTGCTCCACGAGCTCAGCGAACGAGTAGAGGTTGTCGGCTGTGGCGCGAACGGTTCTCATGTTCCAGTCCGGGTCATCCATCGCTTCTGTTGACCCAAGGAGAGCGCAACGCGCCACGTCTGCGCCGTATTCGTTGACCGCGGCGAACATGGGCACGTAGTTACCGAACCTCTTATGCATTGGCCTGCCGTCAGCGGTAACCATCCCGTTCACCGAGATGCCTTTCGGCCAGTGTTTCTCCTCGAAGAGCGCGCAGTGATGAAACAGGAAGAATGTCAGATGGTTCGGTATGAGCTCTTTACCAGAGTTACGTAAGTCGACCGGATACCAGTAGAGGAACTCGGCTCTGACCTCGGAAAGAAGCTCAGCCGGCAAACCCACTTTTCGAGCAACCTCGTCGAGGCCGCCTTGCCCGTAGAACACGTAGTCAAAGAACTCTTTGATCATGTTCCTGGCCGTGATCTTACCCGAGTTAACGTAGCCCGCCAAAGTGTAGTAAGCCATGTATACGGTTGAGTCGCTGAGCGTCTCAACGATCCACTCCCTGTCCCATGGAAGCGGAGTTCCCATCCCCGACCTGCGGGCGCACGCCTTATCCTGCAGCCACTCGATAGTGTCCAGGTACAGTTGCCTGGACTCCTCGGGGTAGAGGCGCATCATGTTAAGGGCGTCGAGCACGCGGCGCTTCCACGCTGGGTCACTGTATTTCAGAAACCACTGGTTTTCAAGTATCTTGACCACGCATCGTGTGCCGCACCTGCACACAACCGGTTCAGGTAGCTCAAGGTATGTTGCTCCCATCCCTTTCTCCTGCAGGGCTTTGAACACGGCTGGTTTCGCGTCCCTCACGCTGAGGCCCGAAAAAGGAGCGCAGTTGTCTTTCAGCACACCCTTACTGTTCTCAAGCTTGTAGACGTTCTGGGTCGCGGTATCCGCCTTCGGATCCGAAGTTGCCGTAACATTCAGTTTACCAACTTCTTCGGCAGCCGGAAACTCTCCGGCTCCGGGAACAGAGATTATTGATACGGGTTTCACGGCCCTGACTTCAGATGGGTTCAGGCCGAATCCTCTGAGCGTGTCGTCGTCTTTTTGTTGAAGTTCCTTGAGGGCCAGGTAATCGTAGGGTGCGTGCGCTGGCACACTGTACACGACGCCTGTTCCGAAAGCGGTGTCCACGAATGGCGCGGGATAAACAGGCAGACTCTGCGCGCTGAGAGGGTTCCGCACGCTTAACCCCAGAAGCTCTCTGCCGGCGATTTTACGGGTCACTTTAACCGTGTGTCTTTGCTCGGGGAGGACGGCCGCGCACTGTTCGCTCACAATCCAAGTCTGTGCGTCCACCTGCGCCTCTACGTACTGTCCTTCAGGGTTCACCCAGAGGTTTGTGGCGCCGAACAGGGTTTCGGGCCTGTAGGTTGCGGCTACCAGGCGCGCCCCACTGTAGGCGTAGTTTCCTTCGACCGGGAACTCCACTAGGAAGAGTTCGTCCGGGGAAACGCCTTCACCCTGCTTTCTATCGTGGTCGCCGGTGGGGCTCTTGTCGTAGGGGCACCATACCACGGGGTGGGTTCCACGGGTCACGTATCCTTTTTCGCGCAGCGTGTTGAACTGCCAGGTTACGAACGCAGAGTATTCGGGATTATGTGCGGTCGCAAACTCCCTGCTCCAGTCGATTGAAGCTCCCATCAGTTTCAGAGCCTGTTTGCCCGCCGCCGAAAAATATGCGGCCACATGCTCGGGGTCTGTAAACAGCGGTATTTCCTGTTCGGGTACCCCGTCAAGTTTTGTAAGAGTGTTTATCAGCTCTCTGTCTCCTTCAGCAACCCTTTTCGCGGTCCCCACAATCGGCTCGCCGGTCCAGTGCCAGGCGAAGGGGAAGAGCACGTTGTAGCCTTTAAGGCGCCAGAATCTTGCGTACGCGTCCACGCGGGAAATGGTGTACACGTGGCCCACGTGCAGTGAGCTGTTCATGTACGGGTAGGGGAACGTGGCGAACTTCTTGGGCTTGGAGTGAATGGGCTTCGCAGTGTATGGCTGCCTTTCATCCCATATGCGTCTTGCATGGGCTTCTGTTTCCTTGAGCTTTGCGAGAACGTGACCGGGAACGGGCTTAGCTTCTCTGTCTTCAGTGTTCGTAGCCGAGTTCATTTTGACGTAACCCATCCCATGATTTCGGATACGTCGAACACCTGTCCTTCGGAAGCGACGAGTTCGCCGTACGCTTTGCTGCCGCCACCCTTGGCGTGTGAGCGCTCCCTGAGAAGCCCTATCAGACCCGACACGTCTTTTCCTCTGGGAGCGGCGGCGGCCAGCCTACTACCTGACACAGCAAGAGCGATGGCGCCGGTTTTATCCGCTGCGTGCGCGGCGACCCGAGACGGATTCAGGTCAGCCATAGCCGAAAGGTCAATTAACACTATGTCCCCGAAGGCGGAGGGTTTGGGGGTGAGGCCGGCGAGAATCGAGTCAACCAAGGCGTGTTCAAGCTTCTCTGCCAGCTGCTTCTGTTTTCTTAGCTGTTCAAGGGTTTCAGAAAGCCTGTCCACCAGTTTCTCACGCTCCGCGTGAAGCATTTTGGACAGCTCTCCCACAACCTGCTCGCTCTCCCTGATATGGTCCAGGGCTGCTTTCCCGGCGGCGAAAACGAACCTTGTGACGCCGTCCTGAATCTGCTCTACTTTGAGAACCTTGATCAGGCCAACTGTGCCGCTGTTAGAGGAGTGCGTTCCCCCGCAGGCTTCTACGTCGAAGTGTTCGACTTCAACTATACGTAGCTGGGCGCCTGAGATCGCTCCGCCCTGATAGATCGAGTCCCCGTACTTCGTCTCCGCTTCAGTGCGAGACATATAGGACACGGTTATCCTGCGGTTTTCCTGCACTACACGGTTTGCGACTGCCTCTATTTCGGCGACTTCTTCATCTGAGGGTTTTCTGAAGTGTGTGATGTCGAGCCTGGAGTGGCTGAAGCCTTTCTGGGCGCCCGCTTGCCAGACATGTTCGCCGAGGACAGCTCTGGCTGACGCGAGGAGTATATGCGTGGCGTCATGGTGCTGCGTGTGCCTTAACCTGCGTTCGGCGTCGACGCTTCCGTTCACAGTTGAGCCCGGGCTGAACTCTTTGAGGCCGTCAACCGGCTTCTCGAGTATATGGATAACCACGTTGTTTCTGATCTGGGCGTCGACGACTCTGACGGATGACTGGCCGGCTTCGAGAACACCCTGGTCGGCCGGCTGGCCTCCGCCTTCGGGATAGAAGCACGTGGAGTCCAGCACAACCATGTTCGCGGATCGCGCAAGAACACGCGCGCTGAAAGAGAGTTTGGACACGTCTTCGTAGTAGAGTTTCCTGGTTGGATTCTGCTGGAGAAGAGCGCCGGGGAAACTTTCCATGTGTTCCCTTTTATGGTCGGCGTAAGCGTGTTTCTGGGCTACGAGAGCAAAGAAGTTGTCCGGCACGTTGACTTCCACGCCTTTTCCAGTAGCCAGCTCCCTGACGGTGTCGGGGTCAACGCCGTTCGAATCGTAGAGGTCGATGAGTTCGTCCAAGCCGGGTCCCCCATGGGCTGTCCAGCTTGGGATTGAGGCTGAGACAAGTGACTGTGCCTTGAGCTGGGTCTGCGCAAATCTCTCCTCTTCCAGCCGAGCCTCTTCAAGCACCGTGTCAACCATGTGTCTGAGTCTTGGAAAATCTTCACCCCAGTATCTCAGCTGAAGTTCTATGAGCGCGTCGAGCGGCGACTGGCTTGAGAGCTTTTTCCTGAGCCTCAGAGCCCTTCTGAGAACCAGCCTTGCAAGATAACCCTCCCCACTGTTCGATGGCACTATGCCGTCCGAAAGCATGAATGAAAGAGTCTTGGTGTGGTCGATGATGCCGAACAGGGCTTCCACAGGTGACAGCGTCTTTTCAAGGGAGCCTGCGTCCGTGCCCACCGCTTTCGCAACCCTTGCCCTCAGCTCCGCTATCCCTGCCGCGCCCTCGAGATTCATAACCGCGGAGTGTTTCGCAACCTCCCTTAGCGTTGCATCTGGAGGCATCTGCACACCCAAGAGATCGCAGAACTTGTCCAAGAGTCCTCCATAAATCGCGTGGAAGGCGGTTGGCGCCTGCGTTGAGACCCAGGTCATGCGCTCGATGCCATACCCTGTGTCAACTATTTTCAAAGGAAGAGGGCTCCACGTGTCTCCGGGACCAACAGCGTACTCCATGAACACCAGGGTCGCCACCTCCAGTCCTCCTATCGCAACCTCAAAGCATGGTCCGGCGTTGCCTCCTCCGACCCATACCGACTCCTTTAACGTGACCTGGTCGGGCTTGACTCCAAGAATCTTTTCGTAGAAGTCGAAGCAGTACCCTACTGTTTCATCCTTCCAGTACAGTTTTTTGTCGGCGCTGTTGAAGGCGTGGTGGCCTCCCATCTCAAAGATCGTGATATGTCTACCCGCTGTGAGCCCAACGTTGTCTATGTCGGGAAGTCTGATGCATGGCTGGCTTACGACAAGCGGGTTGGCTGGAGGCGGCACTTCTCCGCTCGTCACATAAGGCTGAAACAGAACGATGCTGGCGATCGTCAGGTAAAGGTCGTTACGCCATCTAGCTGCCACACTTCGCGGAGGAATCGCCGTGTGCCCTCTGTCCGTGAAATATTTCAGAAACCGCTCACGCACCTCTTTAAGACTGAATTTGGCGGAGGTAAAGCTTCGGTCCAGAAACTCGTAGTCTACGCATGGTGCGTCGCCGCATGTGGTGCGCGACGGGTCAAGCGTCCAGAACCATTCGCCGCCCACTGAGCAGCGTTTTCTCTCAAAACCGTTTCTTCTGAAGTAATCAACAGAGTACCATGAGGGATCTGGCTGCATCGGCTATATAACCAGATTCGAAACGAGGCACAAAAGTCTTTGTCCTAAAATAGAGAAATAAGGGTTTTAGCCGAACAGCGCTCCAAGGCCCTCGGCGGAAACCTCTTCCTCTGCTTCCTCCTTCTTCTCCTCTTTGGGTTTCTGGGGCTGTGCTTCTTGAGCTGGCGCCTGAGAAGCCTGCTGAGCTGGAGCTGAAACTGCCACGCCTTTCTTTATGGCTTCGTCTATGTTGACGTCCTTTAGCGCCGCAACTATTGCTTTTATCTGGGCAAGATCCACGTCTGAACCAGTAGCCTCAACAACCTTTTTCAGATTTTCTTCGTTTATCTCCCTACCAGAGGAGTGTAGTAACAGGCTCGCGTAAACATACTTCAAATAGGCCAACCCTGCAGCGATTCCCCTGAGACCCAGATATAAGAGTATAGGGGCCGGGGCGTCAACCCGTCGAACTACATGCGCCCTGACCATTCATAACCGACTGCAAGAAGTAGATTTTCTGAAGGGCCAGACTGCTTGGAGAACAGAACGCGGGCTGAGCTTCCTGCGCCAGTGGTTGAACGTGGAGGCCAGACTGGAATTCGGGCAAACTGAATATCGACTTCGCCGACGTAGTGTAAAGGTAGGCCCTGTAGCCTGAATAGTACACCTCGATTTCAAACGGGACACCGGCCGGAAGGGTTTGGTTCGGGGTCACCGGATTAAGCTCGTAAAGAGTCCAGTTGGGCCTGGAAACGACGGCGGTGGCATCCCAGAGCAGGCCGTTGGCGTACAGGATGTCCTGGTCAACGAATATTCTCACCATGAAATGTTTGAGGTTTACAGGTGGATGCGTGACGTTGACTGCCATCGACGTTATAATCTGGGATACGCCGACCAAACCGGTCGTCACGGTTATCTCTTCTACGTTCGCCCTGAGAAGATGGCCCTGGGCGTGCACAAGCGGCGCAGCGCCCACGAATACGAGCGCAAGCAGAGCCACAGCGGTTAGCTGACTTCTGTGAGCGCGTAAACTGTCTGTTAAACGCTCCCGTCGCGGGATGGGTTTCGCCTTCAACGCGTCCGGAACCGAAAGCAGGGCTAGCAGAGGCCAGTAGGCGGCGTAGTTGAACAGAAACCTGTAGTTCAGAAACATTATGAAAAGCGGCACGGTGAAAAGCGCATATGTGATGGCTGAATTTTTCGAGATATACATGGCCAGCAGTACCAGTGAAACCGCCATCGCCGTCGCCGCGAAGTATACTCTGGGTAGGGCGTAAAGCCCCGTGAAGCTTAGCAGAGATATTCCCTGGCCGATTCCTATCAGCGTGGAGCTTTCAGGGGAAAGTATTGACCTGAGCCATGGGCCTGAGGCTGTAACAATGAATGGGAGGTTGACGCCAAGGAACGCTGCTGAGGACGCTGCGGCGAAACCCATCGCCTTCCTGCCTCCTTGTTCCCGCAGGATCAGAAAGAAATAGAACGGCGCCACTACAAGCGCTATCTGCTTGAACGCACACGCTAAGCCGAACAGGACGCCTGATGCAAGCATATTACGCCGGCTGACGTATGATGCGCCAACCAGGAAAGCCCATATAGAGTCTGTGACAGACGCAGCTGGAAAAACCAGGAGCAACGAATCTGCCACCGAGGCTAAGAGCACAAACGGAACATATTCCTCAAGCCCTGTGGACCGGTATCTGTAGACTAAAAGTAACAGTAGGCCGGTGTTAAAGGCCAAAACCGTAAGCCTCGGGTCGAAGCCAAGGACAGCGGAGGGAACCATGATGAGAAACGACAGAGCCGGATACGCCAGCGACTGTACGTATCCGCCGCCGGTTAGCGGTGTTAGGCTCGACAAAGGAACAGGAAAATCTGTGAAAACGCCTTTAAAGTAGGGGTAAACGTAGGGGTTTGCGCCCGAAAGCAGGAGCCTCGCAGCGTACATCTCAATGGAAAGCTCATCTGTTCCGTAACGTGGAAACGACTGGAGCGCGCCTACTTCGAATATCACTACGGCGGCCATAAGCGCGGCCGTAAGTGCACGCGTTAGCTGTTTTCCCGCTCTTCTTGAAGCCAAAGTGGCTGCCGCCGTGCAGGAGGCGAGAGCCAGTGGGAAAAACACTTTTTCACCCGTTATGAGGGCAAAAAACGTCAGTGCTATCGCGGCAACCGTAGTCGCGTAGCGGGCGAGCAGAGGTCTCTTAGAGATGTTCAGGAAAAGGGGTTCAGGACCTACGCTGTTCAGCAGTACTGCCACCGCAAAACCCATCAGGTATACGTCAACAGCCAACTGGGGAACGTTGGTCACACCGTATTTTAAAACAGAAAACGCGGAGAGCCCCGCCAGTGAGATGCTTAGGACTCTGCCTTTCCCCGCCTGAAAGAGTGTGTTAACGGTGGCGTTGCCTGAGACTAAGGCCAGCAGCGAGATCACAGACCCAGATATGAACAGCGACCAGTCTAAGCCCACGTAAAACATGTTTATGTATCCGCTCGCTATCCACGCATAGTAGCTGGCGGTTATCATGGAGACGCCGGCGATCAGGGAGCCCAGTCTGGACATGGCTTCGCTGTCGCTGGAGAGATGCTGCCTTACGCCCGAAGCGTTGTTTGTCCCTGTCTTCATGGCGGCGGCCCGAGCCAACCATTTTTTAAAGCGGTATAAGTTTTTCTACTGGACGCAGACTTGAGATATGGTTCCCGTTGCGTTCCACTTGTTGAAAAAGCTGAGGCGCCATGAGCCACCACGAACACCACTGGTCAAGAAGCGAATTCTACAACATGCTTCTTTCAGAAGACAGGAAAAAATGGCAGAATCCTGAAACCATACTGGAAATGTTGGGGCTTAAGCGGTCTATGATAGCGGCCGACCTGGCGTGCGGTCCAGGATTCTTTTCTCTTCCCGCAGCAAAGGTGCTTGGAGCAAACGGAAGACTGTACTGTGTGGACGCCGACCCGGAAGCAACCGAGATATGTGCGCGCAGACTGAGGGGCGCAGGATACCGAAACTTCGAGATCAGGGTGGGAAGACTCGAGGCCGTCAGATTTGAATCCGAAGTCCTGGACAGAGCGCTGATAGCAAACTCCCTGCACGACTTGGAGGACCCGGTAGCTGCGCTAGGTAACGTCCACGACTCCCTTAAGCCTGAAGGGCTGTTGGGGGTTGTTGACTGGAAGAAGTCTGAGACGCCGATGGGGCCGCCGCCTGACATAAGAATGACCGAAGAACAGGAAGAAGAACTGCTCAGAAAAGCGGGTTTCAGTGTGCTATGGACAAAACAGGCCGGACCATACCACTATATGATTCTTGCGGCAGCGATGAAAAAATGACCGAACCACTTTTGAAAAAACGTCGCTAGCCTTTTTAGTTAGTTGGTGCAACCCTGTTTGACAAAGGTAACCCTCCGCTGAGGGCGTCCTCTGCCTAGGGGTAAACTGGACTGGCACCTCTCCATTCGTTGATACTGTTCCTGGCAGCGCTCTTAGCGGGACTGCTCGGCTCACTTACCGGGCTGGGCGGCGGAGTCGTTCTAACACCGTTGCTGGTGCTTTTTCTGGGAGTCAACATAAAGTACGCGTTAGGTACATCTCTTATTTCCACCATAGCCACGTCGAGCGGAGCCGCGTCCGCTTACGTCAAAGATGAGCTTTCAAACATGCGTGTGGGTATCTCGCTTGAAATAGGCACAACGACCGGCGCGATAACCGGCTCGCTCACGCTTCTGTACATTGAGGAGCTGCATCTGCTCGGAATCATCGCGGTCGTGTTCGGCTGCGTGTTGATCTTTTCAACCTTCCCAAACTTCGTCAGAATGAAACACGAAGCGACTGAAACCACCCATACCGACCGCCTCAGCGAAAAGCTTGGGCTCAAAGGAACATACTACGACGAAGCTTTGGGTCAACAGATCAAATACTCAGCGCGACGCTACCCCCTGGGAGTTGTGGGCATGTTTGTGGCAGGCTTCATGTCCGGTCTCCTGGGCATAGGTTCGGGAGCGTTCAAGGTTCTTGCTATGGACATGTTCATGGATCTTCCATTCAAGATCAGTACTGCTACAAGCAACTTCATGATAGGTGTCACGGCTGCCACAAGTAGCGGCGTGTACTGGAGCGCGGGATTCATCGACCCGTTTCTGGTGGCTGCGACCATACCCGGAGTACTTATAGGCGCGCTTATTGGAGCGAAATTTCTTAACAAACTTGTCAGCAGACGCCTCAGACAACTGTTCACTGTCGTGCTGATACTCCTCGGCGTAGAACTGATCCTTCATGGCTTGGGTGTGCTTGTATGAATCTTGAGAGAATTATCAGCCTGACATTGCGGGTCGGGGTCATATTATCATCCGTCCTAGTGGTCTCCGGCCTGACACTATTCTATATTGAAGGAGGGAACTCACACGTCAACACCTCCATGTATTCGCTTGTGCAGCTGTTCGAAGGGTTGACGTCGGCTCAACCAGTGAGCCTGATTCTGGTCGGAGTGATCGTTCTGGTAGCTACACCCACTCTGCGCGTGCTGGAGCTCGTCCTCAACTACGTCTGGGAGAAAGACAGGCTGTACGTGTTGCTGTCGGGTCTGGTGCTTGCACTCATGCTTACAGGCATAATAGTTGTACCCCTAATCAGGTAGAGGTTTGCGGCGGTCAAAGACAGGCGGATTCCTTTTCCGGCAGCTTGGGTTCAACACGTTCAGCGATATCCCTGTGTAAAAGGAGTGAAACAAGGGACGTGCGGATCATGCTTCTATCGGGAGCACGCAACGACACGTAGGGGACAAGGAGGCAATCCTCCACAGGCAGATGAATCCGGTTGTCTTCGGGGCCTACAATAAAAGTTGACCGAAGGGTGCTAGGAAGCCCGAACACCTGCGTAGCCGAGGGCAAACCTGAATACGTCGTCGAGCATCGTTTGCGTAAGAAGACCTGTCCTGGTGTTTCTTTGGCTAGGATGATATGACGCGACGAGAGCAACCTGCCCGGCGTAAACCGTGGCCATGTGTCTGAAACGAACTCTCTTACAGTCTGTCAGCCTGATTGCAGTAGTGAAGGCAATGGCTCCAAGACACACGATGACCCTGACGTTCTGCAGAAGCCTCAGTTCTGATTGAAGGTAGCGAAAACAGTTGTCGAGCTCTTCTTTCGTTGGCTTGTTAGCCGGTGGGACGCATCTAACCGAGGCGGTGACGTACACGTCTCTGAGTTTCAGCCCGTCGTCAACAGCCCTCGACGTAGGCTTGGACGCTAACCCAACCCTATATAGCGAGCCCATCAGGAAGTCTCCTGAAGAATCCCCCGTAAACATGCGCCCGGTCCTGTTTCCACCATGGGCTGCGGGCGCAAGACCGAGAACAAGAATCCTGGCCCGTCTGTCGCCGAAGCCCGTAAGAGGCTTCCCCCAGTATTCTTCATGTGCAAAGCGTCTGACTTTTACGCGGGCAACTCTTGCCCGGTACTCGACAAGACGCGGGCACAGCGTGCACCCCGTGATCGTAGAGTTCAGTTCGTCAAGAGTATTCCACACGCCGACGTCGCCTGCCGATTTCTCCAACATTGCCCGGACCCGTTTTCCACGCGGCGCGCTTATAAATTCGGATGCCGGCACCAGATACATGAATCTGCGATACGTGGGGCGTCTGGGTCAACAGCAGCTGGACGAGCTTGCAGCGAAACTGGGTGGGAGAAAAATTACGTCAATACACTACGATTTCCAGGACGGCTACAGTTACATCGAGTTCAAGCTTGAAGACGACACGAGGTTCACGGTGTACTATCCTCTTGAGGAAGGCGGTCTTACCGTTACTGAGGGCTTTCCTTGAACACTTGAACAACGGGGCTGGGAACAGAATCCGAATGCTCGCCGCCGGAAACTATGTACGCGGTCCCCATTCCCTGAGTGTTATAGCTGAACCCGACGTTTCCCTGCGGGTCTAAGGCCACGATGCCCATCGTTCCCGAGCCGAAGAGCCGCGTGATTTCTCCGATCGCCTGGTCGCAGGCCTCCTGAACCGTTTGGCCAAGACGCATACGGTCCACCACACTTTTCGCAAGGCATGTTCTGATGGCGTACTCTCCTATTCCTGTCGCTGCCGCCGCCCCGTACTTTGTATCCGCATAGAAGCCTGCTCCCGCAAGCGGTGTGTCTCCCACTCTTCCGCTGAGTTTGAGCCAGTATCCCCCGGTCGAAGTGGCCGCCGCAAGCTTTCCGTTCGAGTCTAAGGCAACCGCTCCCACAGTGTCGTGCCCCATCGGCCCCACAATCTTAAGATTCTTCGAGAACCGGCCGGGCTCCTTTGCGATCTGAGCCTTAAGTTCAGAGAGTTTACGCAGCTTGTCGGCGTTAACCATGCCGGGTTCCTGTCGGAAACCCAGTTTCTCAAGGATTCTGAGTGCGCCTGAGCCGACCAGGAGCACATGGTCTGTGTTTTCCATGACTGCTTTCGCTGCGAGCACCGGGTGAGGTATGTTTTCCAGTGACGCAACGGCGCCGACAGACAGGGTGTTGCCGTCCATGACGCCGGCATCCACCTCCGCTTTCCCGTCGAACGTAAGCGTGCAGCCTAGTCCGGCGTTGAATGCCCCCGACTCCTCCATGAATCTTACCGCTTCCACAGCCGCCTCGGTGGCGTCAGAAGACTGCTCAAGAACACTGTAGCCCCGAATCGCAGCCTGCCTCAGGCCCAGTGTATATGCGTCGAGCCTTTCATTGCCTCTGAGTACGCCGGCGCCGCCGTGAATCAGAATCGTGTTCGAAGCCAACAGAACCACCTTACCGGGAGTTCTTCGCAACGAACTCTACGAACTTCTTTTCCGCTGAAATGGGGTCCGCGACCGACCGCACCAGTTTGAAAAGATACGGGTTCACTTCCTCTATCGCGCCGCCCAAGCCCTTGTCCTTCGCGATTCTGGCCGCTCTCACGGCATCGAGCAAGGGTCCAGCTGCGTTGGCGCCGTCCGTGGACTTCAACGTGACCTCGACTTCAATCGGGGCTCCCAGCGTGGATTCGCCCACAAGCTCAAAGTGCGTGTCCCTGCTGTTACCCATGAAGTCCACGTACTCGGTTGTGCCGCTTACAACGTTTACAGCATAAGGTAGAGCGCTTTGAACAGTCATGGTCTTAATGGCTCTTTTGTTGTTTCTTAGCAAGTCGTTTTTAACGGTCAACCTGTTTTCGAGCCCTCCGCCCACGTCAAGCTGATAGGTTTGCTTGACCCTGACACCTCTAGAGTTCAGAAACTGGAGCAGGTATGCGTGCAAAGCGGTGCCTCCAACCTGACTCAAAAGGTCGTCGCCCAGTAGCGGCAACTTGGCTTCTGAAAACATGCGTTCGGCTTCAACGTTGGTGGCAACGGGGTCTGGTGTTGCGTTCACGAACGCGGCGCCAGCGGCCAGAGCGGCCTTAGCGTACATGAGCGTCGCCTCAGATTGGCCGCCGTTAATCGTGTTCACAACGACATCGCATCCCGTGGCCTTCAACCTTTCGGAGACTGTTTCAAAGTCCGAGGACAGGGTTTCCAGCGCGTCTGCATCGAGTTTTTCAACGATTATCCCCGGCTCAACCACCACGTTTGTTCGAACATCCACGTATTTTGGAAGCGATTCAGGGTTTGCGAACAGGGCTTCGGACAGCTTCTTGCCCACCTTTTTCCTGTCTACGTCGAAGGCGGCTACGACTTCTATATCGCTCGGCGAATAGACTGACATCACCGGGTGTAGTATACCCAGGCCTGCTCCCTGCCTGTAAAGTTGGGCGGCCTGGATCATGCCGCTTGCCGCCGAGCCTACGCCTATCACTGATACCCTGATTTCATGGCCAATCTCTCCGCCCGATTTCGTGGGAGTCATCGGTTTCAAACCTGTTCAACGCGTCGGGAAATAAGTTTGGTGCATGATCAAAGCAGCCAACCATGGACTTCAAAACTCATTTAACTGGGTCTAAGGTATAGTTATGGGACACGCGAGTGAGCCAGAGTCTTGTTAAAGTTGAACTTCTAGAGAAGAGACTCTGGAATAAAGGTATCATTCAGCTTGACCCCAAGGTCATGGAGGAGCTGGGGGTTGGGCAAGGTGAACTCGTTGTCGCCATGGGATACAAGAGAGTGGCTCTGATAGCGCAGGCTGCGGACAAGAAGGACTTTGGAAGACGGGTTGCACGCGTGGACGAAGAGTCAACGGCCAACATGGAGATTTCCTTCGGGGATAAGATCCTTGTTAAAAAAAGCAGTCCGAAGCCAGCTGAAAAACTTGTCCTAGGCCTTTCCGAGGAGCTGAGGTTTGAGCCCGATGTAAGAGAAGTGATGCTGTCGATAAAGGGTCGCCCCGTCTGCCGTGGAAGCATGATTTCGGTTCGTGTGAATGGTAAGAACATGAACGCGGTTGTCGAAGGATTCACTCCGGCCGACGAGGCTGTAGTAGTGAACCCTGCGACACGTATCGAAATAGTGAGAGAGCCTCAGAAAGTCCAGCCCAAAGGCGTTCCATTAGTTACCTTCGAGGATGTGGGTGGACTTAGCAAACAGGTTCAAAGGCTCAGGGAGCTCATCGAACTGCCTTTGATAAAGCCGGAGATATTCCGGGCGTTCTCCATCAGGCCTCCTAAAGGAATACTGCTATATGGTCCACCGGGAACAGGTAAGACGCTTATAGCCCGAGCGGTCGCCAACACCATCCGAGCCAACTTTTACCTGATCAGCGGACCCGAAATAGGCAGCAAATACTATGGTGAAAGCGAAAAAAGGCTCAGGGATATTTTCAAGGAAGCGGAGAAAACCTCTCCTTCTGTTATATTCGTCGATGAGATAGATTCACTGGCGCCGAGCAGAGATAACACGTCAACCGAGGTTGAAAGAAGGATAGTATCTCAGCTTCTGACGTTGATGGACGGCCTGTCGCCGAGCGACAAAGTGGTGGTTCTTGCGGCGACGAACAGGCCCAACGCGGTGGATCCGGCACTGAGGAGGCCGGGCAGGTTCGATAGGGAGATAGAGATACCCGCACCCGACGCGGCCTCAAGGCTCGAAATCCTTCAGGTTCACTTGAAGCGCGTTCCGTTGGCTGCCGACGTAGATCTGAAGGAGCTGGCCGAGTCGACCAGCGGCTATGTTGGCGCAGACATAACTGCCCTGGTTAGGGAAGCAACTATAAACGCGATGAGAAGAGAGACGAAGGATCTTCTACAGGGAGCAGATTTTTCGGAGCTTGGCGTCTCTGTGACACGAGACGATTTCATACAGGCGATGGGAGAGATAGAGCCTTCCGCGCTTAGGGAGTTCAGAATAGAGATACCTCAGACAAAGTGGAGTGAGGTTATAGGGCTTGACGAAGTTAAGAACGAACTTATGGAGGCAGTTGAGTGGCCACTCAAGTACCCTCAGGTTTACTCCAAAATGAACGCCGAACTACCCAAAGGAGTGCTGCTGTACGGTCCTCCGGGAACAGGAAAAACCATGCTTGCAAGGGCCGCTGCTTCTGAGAGCAGGGCCAACTTTATTTCGGTGTCAAGCTCAGACCTCCTCTCCAAATGGGTGGGTGAAAGCGAGAAGGCTCTACGCGAACTCTTCAGGAGAGCCAAACAGGCCTCCCCGTGCATAATATTCTTTGACGAAATAGACGCACTCGCCCCTGTCAGGAACAGGGATGACTCACAGGTTACAGAAAGACTGGTAAGCCAGCTGCTAACAGAGCTGGACGGCTTGGTTAAGCTGAACGGGGTGGTTGTCATGGCGGCAACCAACAGGCCCGACATGGTTGAACCAGCGCTTCTGAGGCCAGGAAGATTCGACAAGCTTCTATTCGTTCCTCTTCCAGACAGAAGGTCTCGTGAAAAAATGCTTGAATGCTATTTGTCCAAGCACCCTACGGACGGATCCATCGACGTGGCTAAGCTGGCTGAGTTAACTGAAAACTACAGTGGTGCAGACCTGAAAGGGCTGGTTGATAGGTCGGTTCTTCTTGCGATAAGGCTACACCTTAATTCGAGCGGTGGCACAGACGGCGTAGACGGCGCAGAGGTCAAGCTTTCGAACGAGCACCTGATGCAGGCGTTCAAAATAATTAAGCCGACTCAGAACAGGCCCGTTGAGCTGTTGAGGTCTGTTCAAAACCAGCAGCAGAGGTTTGGCGTAACCTGAACGCCACATACACGTATCCTTCGGCGTAGGCACAGCTTAAGTCCATGTGCTGAAATCTGGTTTGGCGAGAATGGGCTCCTCTACCTCACAGGCTATAGCCCAAATGGGAAAGTTGCTTGACTACCTGATAACCGTCCTAGTTGTAGTGATGTTCGTAGCTCCGATCATAGGGGTTTACAGGATAGTGTTGGACATCCGGCCGATTATCTTTGCGTCGAGCTTCGACAGCGGAGCCAAAAACTTCGTAATAGACACCCTGTCGATTTTCGTTGTGCTGGAGCTTCTGCTCGGCTTCATGCAGTATCATGGCGCGAATAAGATTTCACCGGTCTACATACTTGACGCAGGTTTGTTTTTCACCACGCGGGAACTGATGATTGAGCTTTACACCGGAAACATTTCCTACCCTACTCTGCTTTCGTTCGGCGCCGTAATAGCGGTTCTGGGCTACACCAGAGCCGTATTGAGCAGGTCGTCGGAGCAGAAGGCGAAGGCTCCCTCACAGGTGAGCCAGCAGGATTGATCCGGGAAGTAGCTGTAACAGCTCACTCCAGGCTCCACATTTCGCTTTTCGACATGAACGGCTCCCTGGGGAGAATGAACGGGGGAGCGGGAGTGGTCTTGAATGAGCCGGTGCTCAGGCTTAGGGTGCGCGGAACCCAGGCTTCTTCCGTAGAGCGTGGGCTCGAACCATTCGTATCCAGGTTCACAAAGGTGTTCGGGCCCGTAACGGCATCCCTAGAGCTTGAGAGCATGTTTCCGCGCCACGTTGGTCTGGGGTCGACAACTCAGCTGGCTCTCTCCGTTGGCGCCGCACTCTCGAGGTTGAAGGGCATTCGGCTCAGCGTGGATAGGCTTGCAGCTGCAATGCGTAGAGGAGGAGCGTCTGGCATAGGCGTTTACGGGTTCGCGGGCGTCGGCTCTTTCATTGTTGACGCCGGGCATCGCGTCAAAGGTCAAGAGGTTTTCGCGCCTTCCGACTTCTCCTCTAAACCTCCTCCCCCCCTTATTTTCGCCAGAGACCTTCCCGCATCCTGGCGTTTCGTCGTCTGTGTTCCCAAAAAAGGAAAAACAGTGTACGGTGTCTCCGAGAAAAGGTTCTTCGAACAGAACTGCCCTGTGCCTGCTAGAGAAACAGAGGCTTTGAGCAGGGTTGTGCTGTCTCTTTTGATTCCCTCTGTGGTAGAAGGAGACTTAGAGGCCTTCGGCGACGCCCTGAACAGGATTCAGGGGTTGGGGTTTAAGAAGCGAGAGCTGCAAAACCAGACGGAGGATGTGAGGCGGTTGATTTCAGCTGGTTTGAAGGCGGGAGCCGCGGGGGGAGGGCTGAGCTCGTTTGGGCCCACCGTTTTCTTTGCCTGCGGGAGCGAAAAACAGGCGAAGAGAGTTGTGGACGATGTGTTAGACGACTGCCTCCATGTGTACAGTGCGAGCCCCTACGGAAAGGGCGCGTCGATTGAAGAGGCTAACCGGACGATTCCTTCAGGAAAGTAGAAGCGATGTACTGGGCCGCGGCATAGGCTTTCGCTAGAATTGGCTGCGCTGTTTCTGCTGTAACGTAGCCCGCTTCGACGGCAGCGGAAAGAGCTTCCCTCGCAGCCCTCTCAACTAGTAGCGGAGCAACCTCCGGCACCGGGAGAGCGGAATTATAGGATAGGGAAAACGCGTCTGCAATGGCACGCATTGCCTGAGACCTGTATTCCCCGAGGTCTGTTTGGAGAATGTTCGACGAAACAAGCAGACCGTCGTCCAACCCGACTTTAAGAGCGAACCCGCTTTCCGTTGGGGTTATTGAAAGGGCTCTGAGTAGTTCGCACAGTCTTGCGTTAACTCTTTCACCCGCCCTGGCTACAAGCGTGTCCTTCGAAATATACACCAGGTTTTTCTTAACTTCGAACGGTACTCCGAAGGCGGTCAGAGACTCGGTAAGCGGGCCCGGCTGCAGGGTGGTTACCCCGGCTGGCACCACGACGTCCACAGGGGTGATGCGCCCTGGTTTCAGATAGGTGTGAACTTTATGCGAGTTAAGCACAGATGCAACATCGAAGACGCCCACGTTGGAGAAAACTACGGCGTTGGCGCCTTTAAGAGCCTTCTTTACCTCTTCCTTTACATTCTGATCGAGGTTCGACGCGTCCAAGGCCTTGGAAAGCACAGTGTTCTTGACAACCTTGATCTCTGCTTTACCTCTCAGCTCAACCCTGACTCTCTGGGTGACCGGCGTCTCCACTCCTTCCAGGCCAACGATCACCATCTTCTTGGATTCGCCAAGCTTGTGTCCCAGCAGTTCGTACAGCTGCCTTTTCCTTTCCCTTCTCTTCTCAAACACTGACATGCTAGTTCACCTGCTTTGTGCGGTACGGGTGTCCCATGGTGAGTTTGACGGCTATTGCCCCGATCGAGGACGACCCGCCCTTGACCTTTTGCGCAATGGCCTCCGTTAAACCAATGATGTTTTCGGCTATCGCGTCCGGATCCATGTCTTCGGACCCTACGACACATCTTATGACGGGTTGGCCTTTGAGCCGCACACGCACGGAGTTCCTCAGCCTATCCACTACGGGCGCGGGCTCGGCGCTCGGGGGAAGAGGTACCGGTATCTTGTTTCGAGGCCCAAGTATCTGACCCATTCCCCTACCGACCAGAGCCATCAAGCCGGTTTCGGCCACAAAGAAATCGTACTGTCTAGCAAGCTTCTTAACAGCCTTCTTATCGGTGATGAGAGCCTCAAGGTCCGCTCTGCTAAGAACTCTTTCGGCTCCAGAAGACCTTGCCTTCGTTATGGTGGCGCTGTCGGCGATAATACACACGGTGCGCCTCTTGGACCCCAAGCCCTTTGGCAGCGCATAAACCTCTGAGAACGAGGTGTCCTGTTTCGACGCATCTATTCCCTTAAGCTTGACTTCGACTTCCACAGACTGCAGGAAACGCCTTTCACCTTTGTTCTGGTAAGCCTGCTTAACCGCTTCCAGTATCTGGTTTTTTGTGACCATTTCATTCAGCCCCTATCTTTTCGTCCAGTTCGCCGGCGGAAACCTTCTGGAGAAGGTCCTTCGGATCCTGACCGTCAACGGTTATTCCAATGCTTCTGCAGATGCTCAGCACACTCTTCACAGCCGCCTTCAAAGAATCGGTGTTCATCAGTTTCAGTTTGTCCTTTGATATTTGAACCACGTCGGCAAACGATACGTTGCCGATTTTTGTAGTGTGAGGTGTGCCGGGACCTTTTTCAGCACCAACCTTCTTCATAAGAAGTGTACTGACAGATGGTTCCAAGACCTCAACACCAAACTCCTTCGTTTCCACGTCAATCTTAACGTTAACGCTGACACTCATACCCGAATACTTCTTGGTCTCCTCGTTTATTTTCTGAACAACCTGCGGCGTCTTGACGCCTGTTGGACCAAGAGCGGGCCCTATTGGGGGACCGGGATTGGCCTTGCCAGCTGGCACCAGAAACTTAAGAACTTTGACTTTGCCCACTCTTCATTTCAACTCCTTTCCCTGCCGCAGACTCCATTATTTTAACCGAGTCCATCGTGATCGTCATAGGCATTGAAACCGCGACTTCGGCCGGTTGGAACGTTACCTCGTTCTTAGGCTTATCTATTCTCAGAACCCTGCCTCTGCTTCCTCTAAGCGCCCCACTTACGACCTCGATCACGTCACCTACGTTCAGGACCTCCATAACCGTCTTGGGTTTGATGAGCGGTTCGATCTCCTGCATGCTCACCGTGCCGAATATTCGACCACGGTAGTGGCGCTGACCTGCAAGAATAACCTCTATCTCTCTGGGCTTAGGAGTTTCGGCAAGAATTATGCCAGGCATGTTCGGGAGCACAAGAAGAGACTTGACCTCTGGAAGAGGGGTGTCCTCGTCCGCAGGTTTCGCTCTTCTGGACCTGATTACCTCGTCCACGAACAGGGCAACGTTAATCTCCTGCCCTTCTCTAACCTTGTAAGCAAAGAACCTTGTATCCACCCACCGGCACCGACCCTAATGTCGAAAAAGATGATATATATAAGATAAAGCACGAATCCAGTTCGCCTTCTGCTAACAGGCTCTAGCCAAAGAGCTAAAACAACATGTAGGAGTGAAGTGCAAGCATGAAAACGATGTCTCCGACGAAATGCGTGAACAGGAGGCCGACGAACATGCATGTCACAACAGGTATTCCTGGGCTCACCCAGATGGGCTCCGTTTCCGAAAGTCTTCCTTCTCCAACCAGCGCCTTGATCTGTTCCTCCCTTTTGTCGAAGACGTCGATTGACGCGCCGAAGGTAGGTGTGCGTACAACGATTCCGGAAGAGTCGAGCGCGAAGCTTTCCAGTGGTAGAAACTTGTAGGAGTATTCAAGGTATTTCTTCACAGGGAGCTTGCGGCCGGCGGTCACGAGCATCAGCCTTTGTCTCAGGCCGCTCTTCGAGTAAGGTGAAAGGTAACCTGGCTTCGCTGCAACCATCGCGGTGTTATAGAGTGCCAGTGCGACAGTGTACATTGCTGCGAAGATGACGCCGTTGTCGAACACGGTCAGACCAAACCAGGGAATCTGTGAGTGAAATATCTGGTTAGATACGGGCATGGCGGCCGCCGAGGCCAAGATGGCGAGGGCGTCAGCTTCCCCAAACAACCGTAGAAAAGAAAGCGCAAATCCTACCGCTGCGACCGCAACCAGCTCCAGAATCCACTGGTAGAACGTAATGTTGAGCGCGCCGTTCAGAATCGCGAACACGTTGAAGCCGGCGGCAGGGATGCAAATGAGCCACACCCAATCGTATATTTCCCTGTATTTTACGTCCTGGTAGGCTCCTAGGCCCAGCATTACGGCAACCAAAAGGGAGTCGGTTAGTGTCGCCACTTCTGCCAGGTCCATGGGGGGATGCCTACACAACACAATGTTCAGAGCACCTTATAGGGATTTTATCGTTTCAGGGTGGGCTGTGATGACGAATTCGGGTACCTGATCTGTGAGGAGCCTAGACCGTCTGAGCCTTTTTCACGGCTGCGCGTGAGCGGACCCACGGCATACATAGTTCTTTTAAACGACCGAACCAATCGCCAGACGAATACCTTTGACGCGGAAAATTGTACTTGTAACAGCCAGCTGGGACGCTGTTCGAAAATATGTTGAGCCCATCTGCAAGGCTGTAGCCGAGCAGACCGGCGTTCAGCTTGAGCTTAAAGATGAGGACTACGCTTACCTGGTTGATCACGGCCAAAAGGACGAGTTCGGCGGCGTTGAAATCCCCCAAGTCTTCGTAGAGGACGACCAGAAGGTGCGTCATGTGTTTTCTAGCATTCCGCTTACAGCGGACGGAAAACCTGACATCAGAACCGCCACAGAAATGCTTAAAAAAGCATTAACCGAAGCGTAGGCGAACCCGTTGGGTAACAGCAACATAGTGATACAGTGCGACGACGGATCTGTCGGACTCAATACAATAGTAGAAGGTGAACTCAACGAGGTCGTCAAGAAGCAGGTTACCAGGGCTATTACACTCTGGAATCCAAGCGACTCGGACTTCATGGTTTTCTCAACCCAGAACGAATCCCAGCTTAAGGCTCCTCTTACGAGGGAGATGCTGGAAAAAGTGAAGCAGTACTCTCCTCAGAGACTCGGGGACTCCGTAGTCTTCAACCTGCCGGTGTTCGTTGTTTCGTACAAAATACAGCAAGAGGGTAACGGGAAATACAGGGATAGATCGGTGATTGTCATTTCACCCTTCATAAGCGAATCTATAAAAGAGCAACTTGAAAACTGGGTCAAAGAACTTACGCTTGAAGGCTTAGAGTCGCCTGAAAGAGAAGCGGAAGTAAAGGAGAACTGACGCCGATTTTCCTGTAGGCTGGGTCCCGTTTTCACGAACTCCGATGCGAACTACGAGGTGCTCATGAAGAAGGACTCCAGCCTGCGTTCACCCATTACGTCATCAAGTTCCAGCCCTATCGCATCCAGCACTTGCTCGAACGTTGTGCGTAAAGCGTCGACGTATTTTGAGACGTCTATGTCTCCGGGACTGGCGAGTTCCACCGGTTGAACCCCGTCCTTGGTTTTAACAAACTGGATTATGTCTCCGGCGATCAGCTTTCTGCCCGTTTTCCCTTCAATGAGTTTGGCTGCTTTGATGTGCTGAGGAGTATTCTTCTTATAGTCTTCGGGGTCCTTGTTCAGCATAACCGTAATAGCGAGGTCCGCCACATTGAAGTCTCTGGCCTTGATCGTGGAAACAGTCTGCTTAAGAATATCCCGCACTTCGCCCTTCGCCTTTTCGAAATCTGAGGGCGATTTGACTTCGCTCAGCACTTTGAGTGTCTTCTGAAACGCTTCCTTTATGAGTGGAGGAGTGTTCCTCTTCTTTCCAAGCAGACCCTTAATGTCAACGGAGCCGTCCGCTTTGATTCCGAAGTAGTTCTTCTTGCGTTCACTGAACGCTACATACCTGAACTGTTTGTCGATGTCGAGGTCAACTTTAAGAGTGGACCTCGCCCATTGCACGAGTTCGTTTACCTTCTCGCGAGGCGGGTCCAGTACGAAAAGCGAATCTGTGTCGCCGTACAGGACCTGCATTCCGTTTTCCTGAGCTTTGTTGATTGTCGACGTGATCACGAATCTAGCTATCGCAGCCGTGCTTTCGGCCACTGGGAGACAGTAAAACGGAAACGTTTCGGCTCCGAAAACACCGTAAGAAGCGTTCACATACACTTTCAAAGCTCTCTGAGCTACATCGTACCATGACCTGTAGAGAGCGGAAAGGCTCGAGTCGTTCGCCTTGGGTTTGAAGTAGAGCACTCTGAAATCGCGCAGCAAGCCGACCAGCTGCGACGCGATGCCCTTTCTTTGGGTGCACGCCCAGTGTTCCGTTTCAGGTATGCGGTTGGCTCTGCATTCCGGATGAGGACACCGTACAGTCTCGTAGCTGAGGTTGTATTCTTTCAGTATGGAGGGGTACAGGGACGCGAAGTCTAGGACGGTGACTTTAAAGTAGACGCCGGCCTTCGGGCTGATCACTATCGCCCCCTTATACTTTTTGCCTTTGATCACAGCCTGCGTGGATGAAACATCCTTCTTCCGTGCTATGTCCTCGGGATTTACTATAAGATAGTTTTTCTCCCTGTGAATGGAGTACATCAGGTTCTTTATCCACGATGAAACGCCTATCCTGACCAAGTCATCCATTCCGGTTCTGGAAATCCTCATGAGCATTACAATCAACTTCATCACAAGGGAGTCGTTGAAGCTTGTGAGCTCAAAGGTGATTTGCGAGTCTCTGTAACAGTAGGATGCAAGCTCATATGTGCTCAGCTCGTGAGCCAGTCTGCCTCCCAGATCCAGCTTGTGTTTTCCCAGAAGTGCTGAAGCCACGGCTTCCAGAGTGTAGTCCTTGTATTTTGCGTCAAACGCATAGATCTGGATGGCCCGATTCTTGAAGAACTGATACAGGTCCAGATGTATTCCTGTGGACAGCCTCGCTTCTCTTTGACCCAGAACTATTGGCACACTTGACTGCGGCAGCCCCAGCTGGTCGACTGCCCTGTGATACAGGTACTTGAAGTCGAAGTTGTCTCCGTTGTATGTGAGAACAAGCGGATAGGATGAGAGAATCTTGAAGCACTCTTTGAGAAGCATAGTCTCGTTGTCAAAGAACTCCACTTCCAAGTCTTTGGGCATGTCGGGGACAGTGAGCGGGTCGCCGTCCTCCCTCATGAGCACAAAAACCTTCTTCAACCCGTCGCTCCCACAAAAGGAAACCGCGATGACCTTCTCGTTGGCTTTGTCCGGGTTCGGAACCCTGCCGTCAACCGTCTCCACCTCTATGTCCACTGCCACCCGCTTAAAATTGGGCGCCGGATCGGAAAGCACCCTGAACATCGATGCCGCCGCATTCTGGTCTCCGTCCCCGGAAATCGTCTTGATCAGCGGCAAAACATCCTGCGCCAGGTCTGGTAAAACTGGCACGAGGTTGTAGTTGCTGATCCTGTACGTGGCTCCCGGAATAAGCGATCGATCATACATGAAGCAGTTGGCGTACCTGATTCTGGCCTCCCATGAAGCCGGTAGCTTCTGCCGCAGACTGTCTGGTCTACCACCAATCGTCAACGGGTCCCGTGCAACCACCTTCGTAAGAGTGACTATCCTGTCATCCAACGCCTGATATTTTTTGACGTACTCGAACTTCTCTATGGTTTGAACCGAAGAAACTTCAGGAAGCTCCCTCAGCTTGTCCACTGGGATATCGGTGAGCAAATACGGCCTGTGACCGGTGTTATCATACCAGCTGTAAACGCGTTCAGTGGACTTGTCGTAGAGAAGAGCAACCGCCTTCTCAGCCTTGCCATCGTATATTACCGTTAAAAGCACAGAGTCGCCCAAATTGGCTGGAGACTCAAGACGAGGGACAACCGCAGGTTCTTCTTCAGAATATGTTTCTTCTAAAGAAGGTTCTTCCCGCTCCTCCATCTCGTCGGCAGAAAACTGGGATGCCAAAGCAACCAACATTCCGCCAATAATATCTTAAACGTTCCGACAACCGCACGTCTGACCTGCACTCGCACACATGTCGATGTAAACACTGTGCAACTAAAGGCTCAAAAAAGGGTGCTCCAAGTTGTCGTGGGCCCGTGGCCTAGCATGGATAGGGCGGCGGCCTGCGGAGCCGTAGGTCGAGGGTTCAAATCCCTCCGGGCCCGCCTTCCGTTAGCGTACGTGTTCAAATTCTATTCCCCTGACGGATCCGGGTTCCTAACACATTTGGGGAGCGCTTCCTGAAGAAAGCTAGCGTGAAGATTGAAGCAATCAGGAGACAAGCTAGGCGAAAAGGTGTTCTTTCGGCTCGATCCCATAGACGGAGTTCATGACTGCTACCCAACCCATGGAAGTGAAGCCGGTTTCCCAGAAATGATGGCCCTCCCTAGTCACACATCATGATCATCTTACAATGAGACTACTGGAGGCATCGTTAGCAAGGATTGGTCAGGGCGGCTTTGAATCGGCTGAGAAGCGGGCTGGTCGCCTTTCAGCATTCTTTTGGCGACCAACAGGAGAGCGACAAGTAGAATCACAAATGTCACCGGAAGCAACGCAGTCAGACCTCTGAACCCCCAGAGCGCAGGCGTCAAGTAGCCCAAGTACGGTATTATCGCGATCACTTCGCCTATATAGTAATTCTGTGTTACATTCCATGGATCCGGCGTAGGGTTTGTCCTATTGTTATCTCCCTTCGTTGAGAAACAAAGCTGACCGTTACAATCATTCGCCGAGACAATTCTATGAATGATTACGCCAGAATTTCCCCTTGGATCATTAAACACGATGATGTCTCCAGCATGTAGCTGTTGAAACGGTACCCTGTATATCACAACAATCCAACCGTAGTTTATTGTAGGCGACATACTGCTTGGATTGTCAGAGACAACGTAGAAAGGTGGGACACCCATAGCGAAGTCTACGGCCGAAAACAGGAGCAG
>JAVZLA010000008.1:0-37467 GCA_038883995.1 Thermoprotei archaeon
TTGAAGCCGCGGGAAAAACCTTCCTCATAGTGGCGATTCTCCGTAGCGCCTCCACCGGCGTGCTTCCACCGCTGACCAGAACCTGGATGCAGCCCATAACGAAAGGAAGCTCGTTTTCTAAGGCAGCCGCTCTTGTGGACTGACTCAACTTGGCAGCGTTCAGAAAGATCAACATGACGAAAAGAGGCGAAACCCATGCGAGCATGAGAAAGAGAAAATGAAACATTATCGCGGGGACAGTGAGCACAGCCGAAACCGCGACCGCCAAGAGCGTGGCAAAAACCGCCGAAGCCCCAAGCGCTTCTTCGGTTATCCTCAGGTTGGATTTCAATATGTCTTCACGCATGGAAGGCACAAAAGCAGCCAACTTTTTACCAAGTCCGCCGAAGTGCCTTACTGAAAAGGAGGAAAACTTGTCAAGCAGCGCGCCGTCGGTTTCAGCTTCCTGTTTCTTTTCGTTCAAGAAGCCCACAGCTCCGGCGTGCCTTCCTCTTGACCCGCACCAATCTCTGAAACAGCCCTCTGATATACTGCGTCAGGCGACGCCCTATATTCGTCAAACAGGACGGAAACCTCTTTGAAGTTTCGTATACCCTTTTGCTGAGCCCATTTTAGAACTCTGCTTCTCCTGCCTATTTCCTCCGCTATCCAAACCATGCTTACTCCCAGATCTTTAGAAAGCTTAGACAGTTTGACGCTGTTCTTGAGTGGAGCTGGAATATAGCGGTCCAGTGTAGGATCCCACGTATACATTCTTGTATAGGACCCTACAGACATGATTTCGTCCACCGAAAGAACCCTTCTAACAGCCTTGAACCCGCCGCCAGACGCGGGCACAGAGACCCTGCGCACGGTGAGAACAAGGTCCAAGAACGGAATAAAAGCGGGAGGAACATCCATGGGTTTTGAGGTGAGCCTCTGTATCGCAGATGACGCATCATCGGCGTGCAAAGTACACATTCCTCCGTGGCCGGTCGAAATGGCCTGGAAAAGCACGTATGCCTCTTCTCCTCTGACCTCTCCCACTACCAGGATGTCCGGACGCATTCTCATAGCAGCCTTAACCAGTTCGAACATCCCCACCTGTCTTGCTTTGTCATCCACCGTCGCATAGTTTTCCCTTGCAACAAGCGGAGTCCAGTTTGTATGTGGTATGTTTATTTCCTGTACTTCTTCTATGGTTACAATCTTGGTGTTCATGCGTGTAAGTGTAAGCAGTGCATTCATTAGCGTAGTCTTTCCTGAACCCGTTGCCCCGACTACTATGGAAGTGGCCCTGTTCTCCATCAAAAGCCAGAAGTAGGCTGCCAGATTCGAATCAAGCACATTCATAGAAATCATGTCAATCACGGTAATCGGGTCAGCCCGAAACTTCCTGATTGTAAGCGAGCCACCGTGTGGAGAAATTTCCTTCCTGTAAGTGGCCATAAGTCTGTGGTTCCCCGGCAGTGTTCCCTGAACGATAGGAAACGCTGTGGAAACATGTTTACCCGCCATATGCGCAAGCTTGGAAATCAAGTTGTCCAACCGTTCACCATCATCTATCAGTATGTTGGTTCCAAGACTTTCATGTCTACGATGGTATACGAACACAGGCTTCCCCAATCCATCTATTGAAATGTCTTCGATGTTAGGGTCTTTCAATAACCCGTCTAACACGTCGAACCCAACCAAGTCCCTTTCAGCAAAATAGTGTATCTTTAGCCACGATGTCGGAGGAGCTCGAAGCGAGTATTTTTTTATAACATGTTCCGCCTGTTCTTTGAAATACGACCTTGGTTCGACTTGTGTTCTGGGAACATTTAGTTCGTACTCCAATGCATCCAAAAGAGCGGAATACAGACTGCTCTCCTGGTCTGAGAGGGGTAGTTCGTCTAGGAAATACCTTTTCTCTGAAGACGACTCATTTTCCGCGATCACCGCGTAAGCGAACGGGGCATCCAGAGCATAGCGTTCGACCACCCTCCAGTGCGGTGGGCACTGATAACCTGAGAAAGGCTTGCGAATGTTAACCTTGTTCAAGACTTTCGACGAGTCGTTTCCAATAAGCTTCAACTGCATCTTACCTCGAGGCCTTGCCGCTTCCGGGCAATCTCCTTCCGAGGTCTGTCCAGCAACCGGACGCTGTTATGTCATGCATTGATCCGTGTTTGAACGCATCTCCCCGGCTTCCAGAAGGCACGGGCACGTTAACGCAGGGATAGCAGTAGGAAATGTGTTGCTTCGTCGGAGCCATTCAAAACTCGAGTGCTAGACCCGGCAAAAACAATATGACTTGTGTATAGCGAATCTGAATTCCACGTATATCTCCCTTCTCCGCCACCAACGCGCACGCTTGTCTTGATTGACATTACAGCGTGTACAAGAGGTCTTGGCTCGAATGGTTTTCAAATAGAGATTGCGGTTCCATAAGGGTATAGTCTTTGGGGTATAATGCTGACAGGATCACTGATGGAAAGAACATACGCAAGCGGGTCGGACTCAGACGTCTCGATAGAGATTGGACAGCTAAGAGGCGACTTGGTTCAGCTTTCTGAACTGATGGAACTTGAGCGAAGCTATGTGGAAAGACTAGTAGAAGCATTGAAACAGCTTCACGGATATGTCGGTACACTCGTTGAGGTGAATTCGGGCTCTCTGGGTGTTCTGACCAGCGCAGCCAAGAAGGCCTATTTGGCGCCTCAGGCAGAGGTTGTATTTGAATATGAAGGCGGACGCATGGAGTCTCGTCCGCTAATAGAATTTGACCCGGAACATATCGTTTCAATCATAAATGACGCCGCTCCAGCCTTCAAGAAACTTCTCGCGGAAAAGAGAAAGACTGTCAGCACAAGAATCAATCTCATGGAGAAGGTGCTCAAGGAATTCGAAAAAATGCCTGGAAAGCAGGAAGCGACAAGAAAGGCTAGCAGAGCTGTTGAAGAAGATCTCGTGGAAAGCTCGTTAACTCAGATGTAGTATGGAGATCTAGTCTTGTCAGCCTTCGAAATCTATAAGGGCCCAGCCACAGGTCTGGTAGAACTCAGACAGAAACGTGACGTTGAAATCTTCTTGAAAATGATAGTGGACTACTACTCATTCAATGTCACCAAATATGCAGACCTGCTGGGAGAACTGATGCGACAGCCCAAAAACGATGGTACTTCCAAGAGACGGCCAGCAAAATCACCTGCGGTGCCCAAGGGAGTGTTTACTATGATAAAAGGCGAACAAAACCCCGCGGCTCTGGAACTCATGGTGTTAAAAATCCATGAAGAACTCAAGGAGAAACTTTCGAGAGCACAGCAGGCGCAGAAAACATTTGAGTCGTCAACAGACACACCGGAAAACGCGGACTTCAGGTTAGTGTTGCGAGACGGAGTCCCATTGGTTTTGGTTACGAATCCGGCAAGAAATGCTGCTACGCCATTCACGTTGGACATGGAATTCAAAGTTTCAAAATGGGTTCCGGCGGCCACGTCAGCAGCAAGGCCAAACCCACCCACAACATCACAGTGAGAACATTCAAAACATGGACGAAAGTTCCAAGTAAGAGCGAACAAACGTTTTCATCAGTTGGTACGGTGTTTCTGCCGTACAGTTTACACGGAAGTAGTCGAGGATTGCCTGCTCGTCCACGCCGACTCCTAAGAGAAGGATGCCCGCCTTATTAATTTCTTTAACGGTACTGACCATTTGTTCTTCTATGCCCGGGTAACCCGTAGGGTGTCCGTCAGAAGCAACAACAATGATCCTGATATCAACGGGCTTTTCACGTAAAGACCTCGCAACCACTTGGAGCGCGTCTGGGAGCATAGTTCCGCTTCTTTGTTCTACGCCTGCAATTCTAGCTCTTGCGTCAATAGAGTATTCCTCATCAAAGTCCTTTACTATCTGAAAGGTGTCACTGAATGCGAACACGCCCCAAAGGTTCTTCTGCGGAATCAGCGTTCTGGTAACTTCGGCCAAGCATGTCACAAGGCCTTTTGCCTCCAGTCCTCGCGGAGCAATACTTTTGCTGGCATCGACAAGTATCGCCCAGGCTTCTGCTTTGTGTACAGGTTCATCTCTCACGAACACGTCGTTGCGCTTGGACTTTGACGCCACCGCTTGGATTGCGGCCTGAATATCCAGTTGACCGCTCTCATGGCCCGCCGTTTCGTCTGGAACGTTCTTAACCAATAACAGCTGATCTCTAATGGTCTTGATGGGCCCTGACAACTGGGAGCGCATTCTCAGAAACGCCGCATAGTCTCCACGAGGATACTCCACTCCTCTTAGATGGGTGTCCGCGCAGAACTCCGCATATTTCGAGCGTATCGCTTCGGCTTTCTGTCGAAACTCGAGATACCCCTGCGTAAGTTCCTTCGATTCATAGAGCGCTCTTTCTTCCGAAGCCACTTCAGGAATAGCGCCCAGAGCTTTGTAAGCAGAGTACAACGTGTCCCTTGTGATCTTGCGTCCTCTTATGTTGCCCCTGAAAACAGAGGATATTCCGTGCGATTCGGTGTGCGGAAAAGACGGAACCTCTGAGAGTGTGCCGTGTGCAGATATATAGCCATATACTTTTTCAAACGCGTGCTTAAGATAGGTTGACCCGAGCTCGTTTCTAACCTCGGCAGAATCGAAGACTGTCTGTTTAACAAGCTCCACTAAGTCGACCATAACCCGATCATCCTTCGAATCAGTGAGTGTTGTCACCCCCCAGACAGCCAGTAGAAGCTTTACGGCGGCTCTTAACGCCCTGTCGCTGATAGCATCGGGGTCAAAGCATCTAAGCGCCGCCACGCAGTTGGCATACGCCAAGTCCCCTATCAGGCCAGGCCAGAGTTTGGCTGCTCTTACAGTCACCTTCAGGTCCTCTACGAGTGAGACGGCGTAGACCGCATTTTTGGGATCTTTTCCCTTCGCCCAAGGGGCATACATCTTAAAGTTGGATTCCGCCACATGCAGGGCGGCGTGATATAAGGAAGCCTTGAAAAGCCTCCACAGCACTACCCACGATTCGGGGCTTCCGCTGAACCTGAGACCCTGAAGTTCAAAGTATCCCTCACCTAGGGGTCTGGGAACAGGTATCTTTATGACATGTCCTTCTGGCTCAGATGTGAGTACCGGATAATCCAAGTCTTCGTCGAGGAGAAGTCTCAGGCAGTCGTAATCTCTCTTACTTATACTTGTGATGGTGTTCCAGGCGTAGTCATAGAGACGCATTCTTTGAAACACCAGCGCCTTCTCCTACAACCAAGTGCACTATACGCCGAACACTTTCCTGCAGCTCAGCGTCATCAGACGTAAGAGATATAATCGTTTCCTCCGCTGCGCCCGCCAAGGTCAACCCGTCGGCTACAAGTGTTGCCCAGTTCAACAGGTCTCCTACTGAAGGACCATAAGGAAGGTCTCCATTCTTGTACCTTTTTCTCATTTCGGCGGCCACGCGAACAATCCTCTCTGCGGTGTCACGGTCTACGCCTCCTCGTTCACTAATCATGGAAACTTCTCTCTCGGAAATTTTCGATCCTACACTAAGATAGTCAAAGTCTATCCACACACTCATCCTTCGTCTGAATGCCGCGTTGAGCGGTTTTGTACCCGCGAACTCCGCAGAGTACGGGTTCATGCTAATCACTACGTAGCCGTGTTTGTGTCTGGGTATCACCTCGTTGTCTTTTTCAATCAGAACCAGATGGCCTCTTGCGTCAAGTATGGGGTTAAGTCTCGTGGCAACATCCTGCCTCATCATGTTGGCCTCATCCAGGTACAGGATGCCTCCGTACCTACACCAAGACACTATCTGTCCATCCACCCAGTTTTCCTTCCCTAAACCGACGAACCTTCCGAACAGATCGTAGACAGAAGTCTGAAGTCCGCAGTTTATTTCCCAAAGCGGAAGGCCAGCTATTTTGGAGACCAGATACACGATATGGGTTTTACCCGTGCCGCTCGGCCCGATGAGTGCACACTGTTTGAAGTAGTACAGCGCTCGCATTATTTTCGCGACGTAGTTTTCGCCTTCATCCACGTATTCAGGCACGTCGGTCGGCACCAGCCCTTTGAGTGAGTCCGAAATGTAGTACCCAGCGCTCAGGTCATACTTCTCAACGTGATAGCGCTCCTTTAGCGCGAACTCGCCCATCCTTGGAACAGCGTTTATTGAAACTGAGAGCCTGCCCGACGTGCCTTCGGTTTTCATCGATAGCCTCCTAGCTACTTTTTCGCTCTCTGTCATAATATGAAGGAAGACGCGGCGCATTTAACACGTTATGGAGCAGTAATACAGAGTCCGAGAGCCGTATCGACTAAACCTGACTATTCTGAGCGGACTGATCTCCGGTTTTGGGAGTGCTCGCGTTAGATGTAGTGGGGGCCTGCGTCAGAACTTCCACGCTGCGCAGAAGCGTCGGTGAAGGATAGGGCACTCTCAAAGAGCTGCAGAGAAGGTAGAGCACTGCGTAGACCTTCTGGTAGATCTTCATAAACACAGCTGGCGTATCGTCTTTGTCCTTTGAAACAAGTAGTGAATCTATATCGTGCTCTTCACCGCGTACCACAGCGGTTCCTTCTATAACCAAGTTCACAAGCGAAGGCTGAGTCTCCATCCTTATCGTAAACTTCAGTGTTAGTTTACCTGCTTCCCGAGCCGTCTCCGCTATTACGGCCCTGACATCAAAGAAGACGTCTGCATCCTCTTTAGATTCTTCGTTGAGCCTGTTGGCTGCCAAATTCTTAGTAAGCACTTCTACTTCTACCAATGTGAAACCGCAGCCCCCTGTCTTCTCCTAACATGATTGCACCCCACTTTATATCCCTGTGCATCAAAACAGCTTTGTTGTACTGTATTCGAGCCACACTCCAACCCTGATCTTAGATTTCGAATGACCCCTCGCTTCCTTCGTCGTCGCCTTTACGCTTCTTCAGAACGACTATAACGCCAGACGCAACGCCGACAGGCACAGCAACCAATCCAATTACAAGCGGAAACTCCAAAAGCCTTTTGAGTGGAGAAGGAGGAGGTCTTGGAAGAGCAACAGAAACATATTGGGTTACGTTGAATCTACCAGTGATACCCTGATATACGACGGCTGTTAAGCTTGCCGAGCCAACGGAAGTCGGAACAAGTGTGGCAAAGGCCTCTCCGGCAGAGTTTGTGCTACCGGTCATAGATGTCAGTGCACCGTTCTGGCTGACCCAGCTTACGTTCGCACCTGGCACGGGCTGTCCATCCAGGGTAACGGTCAGGGTTGCCCCCAGCGCCTGTCCGGGTTTGGCTATAATACTTGAAAGTGTAAGTGAATAGCTGACCGGGTATCCGGAGATCGTAGCGGAGGCTGTTCCAATCGCCAGCCCTTGCGATGTGGCACTAAGAGTAAACTGGCCGGCAGCAGCGCCATGTATAATCAAGCCCACCATATCCCCTTCCTGTGGTATGGTTAATTGAACCGGTTTGGGGATTATGTTAGAGTTTGACGAGAAAACCATTACCTGAGTGGGATAACGTAGCTGAACTGGGTTGCCCTGTGAATTTTGAGCCTGAATCGCCACATACACTCCGCCGAATTCACCTGTAAAACCTGTTGTTGGAGCCGTGTACACTGCAAGCTGAGTTGCACCAGGGGTGACTGTTGAAAGCTCAGCCGAAGAAGATGTGTATCCGGACGCAAGTACTGTTATCGTGGTTTTTCCTGGAGTCAGAGTCGTTTTAACCCATGTAAGAACCGAACTGGACCCAGCTGGAACAGTGACCGTAGAGTTAACGGAGGCCACATCGGTGTCGGACGAAAATAGAGACACGGTGATGGGTGTCGGTGCTATTGCGGTACCACCGTCCACGGTTTGAAGGGTAATAAGAAGTGAGCGATACACTCCTCCGTCTGACGGCAGTATGGATGGAGTAGGTGTTACCGAAAGTTGAGCTGGAACAGGTGCAAAAGTCACCGCCAGCGCCTTACCTGAGACAAGATTCTGAGCGGAAGCGGTTATTTCAGTTGTTCCCGGCGAGTACGTAGATTTGATACTCGCGACACAGAATGAGTCACCCTTGTTTATAACAGCCGACGACTGCACGCCGGCCACAGATGTATTCGACGACGTAAGATATACCAGAATCGGTGACTGAGCAACGGATGGATGCTGTCCGTTGTTCAGGCTCACTATAACAGAGTACGATGTAGTGTTATCCGCCGAAGTGATGTTGGGGGCCATGGTTACAGTGAGGCCTGTAGGATTCTCCGCGGCGGTTACTTTCACATCAGTGAAGCCCGATATAAGACCCTTGGACGAGGCGGTAAAGATTGCCGTCCCGTCCTCGCTCGCTTGAACGGAAACATTTGCGCTTGACTCACCTGGTGAAATCGTCAGGCTCTGAGCCGATGAGTCTGCGACGCTCAGGTTTGACGAAGTTATAGTAACTTTGATGTAAGTGGGCGCCACAGCTGGATTCCCCTGTTTGTCGCTCAGCCATACGGCTAGATATCCTCTGCTTTGGGCAGGAAGAGGAGAAGGATCCACTTGCACGTTCAGTTTGAGAGGAGACGGCCCAACCACATTGATGGTTGCGCTTCCGGAGAGGTAGCCCGAAGCCGAAGCAGTTACTACAGCTTGACCGGGGAACATTCCAGAACTGTAGCTCGCAACATACATGATAGAGCCTTCAGTTATGGTGACCTGAGATTCGACCGGATTAACCACAGAAGTCTGTGATGATGCAATCGTAACAGGAGTATTGGCGACCGCTTTAGCAGGTAATCCAGTCTGGTCAACAAGCTCTATGACCAAGCTTCCATAATCTCTTTCACCAGCCAGTCTTTCTGAGGGAGAGGCATACACTTTGAGCGCGGCAGGGTATCCGCTGGGTTCGACCGTTGTCACCTGGGTTGAAACTGTGGGGGTACCCTGTGCAGAAGCTGTCAGAATCGTTGTCCCCGCCAACTGAGTGGTAGTGAAGTTTACAACAGCAAAGGAGTTTCCTGCAGGTATCAGAATCTTTGAAGGAGTATATCCTACTCCTGTATTCGAAGAAGAGAGATATACTGTAGTCGAATTCAAACCTACGTAAGGCTCACCGTTAGAAGAAACCAAGCTTACAACGATCGACGGGTAGGTTCCTCCTCCAGAAGGCAGAGTAGGCGGGACAGCACTAAGCTGCAAAGAGAAGTTAGCAGAGGCACCTTGAACATTGCCTACGTAAGGCCCAATCAACCCCACTGTTCCACCAATTGCGAGAACGAGGATAAGTAAGCACGCCTTCCGTTCCATTCGAATCAAGCCACGAAGTAAGGCGGATTATAAAACCGATGAGTAGCGCCAATACGTACCATTGATCCATAGCTCAAACAGGGATAACACTTTTTGAAATACTGTTTAAAAACGCTCGAGTAAACGCGTATAAAAAGAGGGAAAAGGGGCCGTTTACACCTGTTGCTTCTTAAAGAAGCTGAACGCACCCTTCAGAGGAGTCTGCTGTGACTGCTGCTGGGCGAGGAAAGTGCTCTCTACGCCTGTGAGGACTACCATGACCCTGACGTCCCCTTGCATGGTAGGGTCGACTCTTGCTCCCCAAACAATTCTGGTCATCGGAGGAAGACTCCTTGTGACGAGTTCACCTGCACGAGTCACTTCCTCAAGAGTTATGTCTTCCCCACCACTCACATGGACCAGAACGCCCTTAGATTTGCTTGGGTCTCTCAGGTCAAGGAGTTGTCCATCAAGCGCCTTGCGGACAGCCGACTCAACTCTGTCAGGACCTTTACCTATTCCGACGCCTATGGCCGCCAGCCCCTTTCTCTGCATGATTGCTCTGAGATCCGCGTAGTCTATGTTTATCAAACTGGCTACGGTTATAGTCTCGGTGATGCCTTTAACGAACTGTCCCACCAGTTCGTTCGCCACGCCCAAAGCCTGTTGAAGTGGGAGGTTTCCAGCCACTTTGCTTAACTTCGAGTTATCGATGGCGACAACCGTGTCACAGTAGTCTCTGAGTTTCTCGAGACCTTTCTTAGCTATTTCATATCTGTATCGCTCGATTGAGAACGGGAGAGTACACACACCTATGACGAGTGCACCCGTATCTTGGAGTTCGCGGCAAATGATTTGCGCGGCACCGGTTCCGGTTCCTCCACCAAGACCTGCGCAGACGAAGACTATGTTCGAGTGTTCGACTTCTTTCTTTAACTCTTGGATGCTTTCCTGAGCTGCCTGTGCTCCCACTTCGGGATAACCTCCGGCACCCTGCCCGTGAGTAAGTTTCTCACCGAGCAAGATCCTTCTGTCCGCTTTGGTTATTCCAAGGTGCGGAGCATCCGTGTTTGCCGCTATCAGTTTGCCTCCTGCTATTCCACGCTGCTTGATCCATGAAACGATGTTGCTACCTGCACCTCCAACACCGATCACCGACACGTTCGCTTGCCCCAGCTTCATGACTGCTTGGATTTTTTCTGCTTCCAGGAACTGTTGCGGATCGACCGCTGCTTCCGTCATGTTTTTCGACTCTTCGGAGCGATAGCGCATAAATAGCGTGTGTGCAGGCCGAATGCAGAGCGCCAATCCTTATTCGGTATTCAATAAATCTGTAATATACATCACATGTTCGGTTATGTCATTACAGGCGACAAAGCCCTGTCATATGTTTCAAACGAGTTTGACGATTCAGACATCCAAAAGGCTCTGATCCCGTATAAAGTATGAGAAAACCAGTTCATTTCGTAAACTCTTTCTTTATCTGATCCAGTCTGCGATGAAATTCTCGGGCATCATTATCCCGGTCCTGGTCTTGAATCATGGTTGTAGCCGCATAGGAATATATTTCAAGAAGCTCGTGGTCTTCCTTAAGGTGTTCGACAGCCGCTGCCTTGTCTGATATCCTCGCTACACAGATCTTGCACTCGTATTCACTGCTCTCGGACACGTCGGCGGTCATTTTAGCCCGCCATACCCCTGCATATAAAAGTTATGTGGAACTGTGAACCGGTCTAGGGGTATGGAAAGTCAGTAGCGTCGGCCCCTGTTAGCTTCTCTACCATCCCGTGATATTGCTGTAAGAGCTTCACCGCCTTCTCTGTAACTGCATAGGTTTTCCTATTCATGCTGTTGATCTCCCTAAGAAGGTCAGACTTTATCAGCGCATCCACATATTCTTGCATGGCGGACCAAGAAAGATTTGCTCTGTACATGATGTGGGTTGGTTTTTCTGCTCCGTCATATACCGTTTGCAATATGTCTACCATGGTTTCAAGCCTTGAACGGCGAACAAGCCCTTTCTGAGCAGTATTCGTACTTGGGATGCTAAATCTATTTTGCTGTTTAAAGTTGGGTTTAAGCCGTATACAGACCATATATATTTTATGAATTTTGACTCTCCTAAGCTGAAGGATGCGCGTCCCCACACGTTTACGCGAATGGTGGACGAGGGTTTTCGAAGGCCTGCGAAGGCCTGGCGCGTGGCTTGCGCCCTCACGTGATCTTGACTAAACGACCGTGAGGAGAAGTAGCCAGTGATCCAAGAAATCATGGCCTGACATCAGACCCACCTTAGGTATGTACGGCCGTATCGAGCTATGGAACTGCGACGCTATGCGGTCGCCGGGATTTGAACCCGGGATCGACAGCTTGGAGGGCTGTAGTCCTAGACCAGACTAGACGACGACCGCATCTACCACACGTGCTCCGTTCACAGCCGGCAGCACGGCAACCCCAAGGGTGACACGAGCACTTTTCAGCCTTTCGGAGAAGAACCGCTGTCAACTTTTTGTTCGAACTCAACTCTTCTGGTCACAAGATGCGGCCTCACCTTTACGTCCAAGGTTTCGCGGAGGCCTTCGCCAAGAAACCCGAAACCAGCCACTATAAGCAGAACCATCAAGGCCGGCAAAAGCGCCTCCCAAGGATAGGTATAGAGGTTGTTGCTGATTGAGGCCACCATTACGCCCAGTTCGGGTGTCTGAGGAGGAATTCCTACACCCAGATAGCCCAACGTAGAGAGGCTGAGTAAAGCTGTGCCAACGTCCACCGTAGCATAAACGAGTAGCGAAGGAAGCACGTTGGGAAAAATGTCTTTTGTCAGAATGTATCGAAACCGCGAGTTCAACGTCTTGGAAATCGCAACGAAATCTTCTTTTGAAATAGAGAGCACGCTCCCCCGCACCAGTCTGACGTACGGAGGCCACCATACTGCCACAATCGCACCTATTGCGTACGGCAGGCTGGGGCCAACGGTGGCCGCCACTGCAAGCACCATTATGAACGTCGGAAACGCGAGAAAGAGATCTGTCAGTCGCATAACCACTTCTTCAACCCACCCGCGAAAGTATCCTGCCATGGTCCCTACGATCAGGCCGATCGTCGACGCGGCAAGAACGATCAGCAAAGGCGCTCCTATGTCCAATGGGAGAGCGGCAAGCACCAGCGATAAAATATCGGAGCCCTCGAAGTTTGTTCCGAACGGATGCAGTAGACTTGGAGGACTGTTCGCTTCAAGAAGATTAATCTCGCGGAAAGGATAGGGAGTCAGCCTTGAGCCGGTCACCCCTTCAGCGAAGGCTAAGAAGCAAAACGCGCACACCGTCACGAACCCGAAAGCCGAAAACCGATTTGCGAAAACCAGCCTGCGCAAACGCATAGAACTCAACGCGATTCACCCAGAGCGATTCTTGGATCAAGAACAGAGTAGATTATGTCGGCAGCCAAGTTGGCTACTATTACCCCTGTAGCGAACACGAGGATCGCGGGTATCAGCGCTGGATAGTCGTCGGCGGCGATGGCGTGATAGGTGAAGCTGCCTATGCCCGGCCAAGCGAACACCTGTTCTATCACAACAGTACCGGACAGTAGCCAGCCGAACATGACCGCTCCAACTGTGTCGACGTCGATCAGGCTGTTTCTCAGCACGTGCCTGCGGTTTACTTCGCTTGGGCGCAGTCCTTTGGCTGTGGCCGCCTTGACGTGAGGCGCCCACCTGTTCTCGATAACGGACGAGCGTGCTATCCTGGCTATCAGACCGAAGTTCAGGAACGCGAGCGCAGCTGCCGGAAGCAGGAGGTGGCTGAGCCCCGAATACATATCGGCGAAGTTCAGGGAAAGCAGAGAGTCAAGAACAAAGATTCCGGTAATATGGGGAGGCGGAACAAGGCCGGGCGCATACATTCCCCCCGACGGCAGCAGTTTAAGATAGGCTGCGAAAACCAGCACAAAACCTATGGCTCCAAGAAACGTGGGCGTTGACCAAGAGACAAGGTACAGGACTCTTATAGCAGAGTCTTTCTTACCTCCGAAGTTCATGCCAGCAATGTATCCGAGCCCGATTCCTGCAACCAGTATCATGGCGAGGGCGGCGAACACCAGTTCAAGCGTGTTTGGCAGATAGAAGCCTATTTCAGAGGATATGGACTGACCTGTAAGGGGATCTATCCCAAAGTTTAAAGTAAAAAAATCCAGTATAAAGTAGTATAGCTGAACCGGAAGTGGGTCGTTCAGGTGGAAACGTATCGCAACCGCTTCAACGGTGGACGGCCTTGCCTTAGGACCGGCCCAGAGCCTTGCCGGATCATGGCTCACGACATGCGATATCAAGAAGACGATCAGGAGGACGCCGAGCAATACGAAAAAAGAGGATAAGGCCCGCTTAGCCAGAAAGTAAAGGTAATCTCTGCCGGAGGCCACCACCGTGCTTCGCCGCTATGTTTCGTACACGCTGTTGTAGAACATAAAGTAGCCTGCCCCTGATCCCGCTGGATTCGGGATCATACCGTGCACATAGTCCAAGTTCACCGACAAGAAGTATGGAACGTATAGCCAGATATCCGTGTACTGGTTGTACATTGCTTGCGTGATGTTTCTAAAAGCCTGTATCTGTACAGACGTGCTCAGCGTAGTAGACGCTTCCACCGTCCACGCCATCACTGTGGAGTTAAGATATTCAGATGTGCCTACGTATCCGTCTTCGGTGAGCGCGGTCACATAATCGATACTTGCAGTATAGTCTTCGCTGTAATAGGTGAGCCCAAAGGGATAGGTCGTGTTTCCAGTGGAATAGATCACACCGTCGTACTGCTGCACCTCAAGCGGCGCGAGCGTTACGGGTATGCCGATAGCCTGAAGTTCGCTTTGAATGATCTGAGCGGCCTCTGTCTCTGTAGCAGAATCCGTTGTGTACAAGAAGCTTACCGACGGAAACTTCTCTCCGTTAGGGTTGAGTTTAGTGCCGTTGGGTAAAACTGACTGATAACCGGCTTTAGCCAAAAGTTCCGCTGCCAGAGTTGGATCGTATGAGTAAGGCTTGAATCCGTTTGTAGTCTGGTTATAGTATTGGAATCCCGGGGGCACAGGGCCTACCCATTGGACTGCCAAACCACTGAACACGTCTTTGATTATCCCAGAGTAATCTAACGCGTGGGCGATGGCTTCCCTGACCAATTTGTTCTGAAACGCAGGAAAATATTGCTGATCCATGTAAATATAGTAGGCGTCTTCGGCGGAACCGAACTGGATGGGCAGAACCGTTGTGTTCACTCCCTGCAGCCCTTTAAGCTGCGAATAATCGAACACAGGAGCCTCGATTATCTGCGCTTTGCCAGACTGGATGTCTGCAATTCGGGATGTTGCAGACTTGTAGTAGATTGTTATCGAGTCTATTATGGCTGGCTTGATGGCGTAGTTGAGTTGGGATTTGGGAACATGGTAACCCCAGTAGTTAGTGTTTTTCTGAAGAGTTATGCTTTCACCCTGAACCCACGACTGCAGCGTGTAGAATCCTGTTCCCAGCGCATGTGTCTCCATCCAGCTGTTGGTCTGGTTGGCTACCACGCCTCCATGGGCCTCGACGTACGCCGGATCCACTGCCATCGCCATGGGGGTAGTAAGCGTGGCAAGAAACTCGTTGTACGGCTGGTGCCCGTTGTATCCGAATCCCAGATGAAACTCCACTTTATACGGGCCCAGAACCTGAACCGACTGGTTGGAGTATTCCATCATCTTGAGCTGAGATGGTGTAGGATCGGTATAGTTTATTGAGTTAATAATCGTAGAGTTGACAACGAAGTTTCCACCGTTCCCCGGAGCCAGATTCTGGCCCAGTATCCACGCAGGAGCCTGGTTCATGATAAGAGTCCGGTAGACAGAAAACCAGACGTCGTAGGCGGTGAAAGGGTCGCCGTTACTGAAAGTTACTCCCCGTCGCAGATTGAACGTATAGTTCATTCCGTTTGACGAGATACTCCAGTTCTGAGCGAGCACGCCCACGTAGGAAAATATGCTTGTGCCGTTGGGGGCAACCAACCCTTGATACACTTGGTCCGCAATCTCCCAGCCAGGAGTTTCATATGTGACCGCGGGATCTAAGGAGTCGGGTTGCTGCCCTTCTTCTACCACCAGTGACTTGTTTGCTCCTGTTGTAACCGTCTGCGTTGTTGAGCTAGTCGTCGACGTTCCAGTAGTTAAAGAAGTACTGCTTGTTGTCGTCGAAGTTGAGTTGTGGGGCCTAGTGAGCGTTAGTACAGCTCCGGCACCGATCACGACGATTATGATCGCAACCACCGCTATTACCACCGAAGTCGAAACACCTTTACGATTTTTTCGTAGCCGCATGTCGATTGCACACAAAAGAAACTTATTATAACTCTTTTGACACGAAATCGTAACATCGCCTGCTACCGTAACAAAACCCTTCTAAGGAGCGGTTGCCAAGCCATTACACCGCCTTCGCGCAGAGAAAGCAAGAGACAACATGGTCTCTTTCGACTTCGAATGCGGGAGGATCCTGTGTACACATATGGAAAAAGTGCGGACACACTTTTGAATATCTGCAGCCGCTTGACGCTGGAACATGTTCAATCGGCTCAGATGCCTGTTCGCCGGCCTCAGGGTCGAAGCTCTGGCGTATAAGCTCCTTAGTGTAAGGATGTAAACACGATTCCATTATTTTGCGTGTTGGACCCATCTCCATAAGTTTCCCGTAAAACAGCACACCCATTCTGTTACTCATAAATTTCAGCACGCTAAGGTCGTGCGTTATAAACACGTACGTCAGGTTGAGTTGCTTTTTGAGATCTTTTAGCGTGTTAAGCACCTGCGCCTGAACCGATACGTCCAGGCTTGAAGTGGGTTCATCGAGCACGATGATCTTTTTAGGAACCACCAGCGCTCGTGCAATGCTCACTCTCTGCTTTTCTCCTCCGCTAAGCTGTCTCGGATAACACTCTAGCGATTCATGTTTCAAACCCACCATTTCGGAAACCTCATCTATTCTGTCGTCAAACGACCCTGAGAAAGTATCCGGCGACGCGATGAGCGCCTCCTTGATTATGTCTCTGGCCTTGAGTCTGGGGTTAAGCGATGTAAAAGGGTCTTGCATGACGAGACCAACCTTTCTCCTCAGGTCGCGGAGACTTTCCCTTTTGGAGTAGTCTACCTTTTCCCCGAAAACCCGTATCTCTCCTGAAGACGGCGCATATAATCCAACAAGCACTTTGGCGAGCGTTGACTTACCTGAGCCTGTCTCACCAGCCACTCCGAAAGCATCTCCTTCAAAAACAGAAAAAGAAATGTCGGATAAAGCGTCCACCGTCAGACGCTTCCTATTTAAAAACGGGAAACCTGTCAGCGTTCTGAACGTGACCTTGAGTCCCTTAACCTCCAGTGCCACCGAGTTCTCTTGAGGCATAAAGCCAGCACCTTACAAGCGAATCCTGCATATGGATCAACTCCGGCATTCTTTCACCACAAACTTCGATTGAGGACGGGCACCTTAACCTGAACTGACAGCCTTGAAAGGATATTGCATGGTCAGATCCGTCGCAATCTGGGACTGGAATCCTGTCACAGTCGGCGTACAGGCCCGGTTTACACGAGACAAGCGTCTTGGAGTACGGGTGCAGAGGATTACTCAACACGCGCGTCGCCGGTCCCTCCTCCACTATTTGTCCGCCATACATAACATACACTCTGTCACAGAGTTTTGATGCGAGCTCAAGGTCGTGGGTTATCACAAGCATAGACATATCGTATTTTTTGCGTAATCTCTGGAGTACACCTACCATTCTGTTCTGCACGAACCCGTCGAGACCAGTGGTGGGTTCATCAAGTATAAGTAGCTCAGGACGCTGAATCACAGCCATCGCAACCGCAACCCGTTTGCGCATCCCGCCGGAAAGTTCGTGAGGATATTTCGACAACACGGTTTCAGCGTTGTCGATGCAGAGGTCTGAAAGAAGCTCTAAAGCCTCCTGCTTCCACGGTTTGTAGGACGAGCTCTTTTTCTGCCTAACCCGCCATGCTTCTTCTATCTGCTCTCCTACCGTGTACACGGGGTTGAGCGCGGAAACAGTTTCCTGCATAACGAAACCCAGATCAATACCCCTTATGGCCCGCATTTCTTCCGCGGGTAAATCAAGCAGGTTCCTACCCTTGTAGAATATTGAACCTTTCGTAACGTAGACCGGAGGACTGTCGTGCAGCCCGGCAATCGCCAACGCAAGCGTAGTCTTACCGGAGCCGCTCTCGCCCACTAACCCAACAGCTTCTCCGTGCATAATGTGTAAGGAAACATCTTTCAAAATTTCGAATCTTCCATCCAAGCTGTTAAATTCCAGGCTGACCGAGTCAACGTTCAGGAGAAAGCTAGAGTCGGTAGCTTCGACTATACGCTGTGATTCAGAAGCTCTGATAGTACGCTGGCGATGGGAGAGTCCTAGTACCCTGTTTCACCTACTAGAATGCCTGAGAAGACCACGGTGCTGGGCATCGACAATTCTGTTTCGCCTATTTCGGACTTGCAGAAGCGCCGACCAACGGGTATCTCCCTACGCGTTAAACAGGAGTCCACCATATATACGCAGGCAATTCTCGCCCCGTCTTTCATAAGTTTTGTAGGATGATTCATAGGGTTCACTAATAAACGTTTTGGGCTTCGATGTTTCCACCTTTCAGTCCTGGTCGCTATCCGATATTATGAAGCGATGGACACTATTGGGCTTGTATGTACCGGATTCATTCGTTTCTAGCCGCTTCTGCTGGAGAACAGAATTCCACTCACAGTGAAAACACTTCCGACGCGAACACGCCTTTTCGCCCATCTGTGAACCGCCCGCTGTATCTAAGAAAGATATCGATGTCGTCCTGTAGGTCCACGGCGAACAGAAAACGGGGTGCGATTACTGCAACCGCGCGTCCACCGTTTTACCGGATAAGCGACGTATGTGAATTGTGCTCTCTGTCAAATGTTTACTTTAACGCTGGCGGAAGGCGCACGCGCCATCATAACTATGCGTAGGTGGATCACTCTATGGCCTGGTGCACTCTGCTCTACAGGTTTTCAGTGTTTGTGCTGTAAAATTTTCACGCAACTCTTTCACTTCTGGGCCGGTGCAGAAACCTTGGCGCGGCTTCGAGAACACGTTCGAACTTTTTCATAGATTCCTCTATCTTAGAATTATTACAGAGCGTCGCATTGACTCAGTAAAGGAAGAATGAGAGGACAATAACTGCCATGAAGGCCACGATCATGTAGATAATGTACCAGCCTATGGATCCGTTCATAAACTTGCGTGTCACAATTCCCGCCAGCTTCCTGTAACCTCGCCCAAAAGAAACCATAGCATTCCAAAAAACATCAGATACCGACAGAGGCTCACCGTTAGCACTGGCCTTGGTTCTGAGGATCCTTTTGAGCATCAACCTTATGTTATTTGCATACGCGAACGAGGTGTACTCGTCGGTTAGGGGTCGACCACCGTTCCACTGTTCGGCCACCCTGACCTTGGGTTTTCTAAAGACTGCATAAGTCACAATGGAGAAGGCTGCTATCAGTAGAATTACGTAGTCCGGAGAAACGAGGCCGAAGTCAGAGCCCGAAAACTTCGACTCGATCGTAAATCCGTTGAACACAAGTGTGGATGGTACTCCCCCAATGAACGTTTTTGGCATTAACGTCGGAGATATCATGAACAATAACATGATACAAACACCTATACCGAAAATTACTCCCGCTTCCACTTTGGACGCCCTGCCCTTCTCAGCATGGAATAACGAAGTGAACGAGAGCACTTTGATCATCGCACCCGTCACCATACCTTCTGAAATCGCGATGATGGAACCGGCGATAATCGCGATTATTCCAAGGAACCCTCCCAGGTACGCCCCCATGAAGAACGATTCAAGAAGCATCCATACTCCTAAGCCCCCTATCGTCGGAAATAGGCCTGACAAGGAGAGAGTTGAAATCAGGGTTCCAACCCTTACCCACCTGTCGGTCGGTAACGCCGGTTCCCCAAACAGCTCCCTGCCCGAACTGCCTATCGATAGGAAAAGCCCGGTCTTCGACAATGAATGTGAAACTGCGAAAATCAATACAGTAGTCAAAACAAACGCCCGTAACACTGGGCTGTTTACTATTAGATAGAGGCCGAAGGCATTTAGAATCGCGGCCTGATTCTCTATTGTGCTGAAGCCACCCAGCATTTTCATGTTCTCAGCAATGTATCCATAGATTGAGGCAAAGAGCGTGGACAGGCTTCCAATAATAAGAAACACTATACCGATGTACACCAACGCCGCACTTGGGTCAGTAAGCAGAATCATTCTGGCGATCAGGAAGACTCCCATAAGCGTCATAGTAGCACTGAACACCGCGGAAGAATTCGCCGGCGCGTTTCCATGCGCAATGGGAAGCCACTCACTCAGCATGAATGGCGACATACCCATCTTTATCAGCGCGCCGAACGACATCAGCAACAAAGGCACATAGCTTTTGAGCAAAACGTAGTCAAACGTCAGTTTCCCAGATAGTACGAAAGCCGAAATTGAGCCCGCAAGTATTAGCGATGTGCTGAACTCGCTGAACGCCATAAAAGTGAAAGCAGGCCCCCTCTTCTGCTTGTTGAGTGCCACAATCGCGTACGACGGTATCGACATGATTTCCCAGCCAGCAACTAGCTCGATGTAGTTTGTGGAAACAAGGATAAGCGACATTCCGAGAACTGTGAGCGCGTTCAGGGAGGCCAACCACTTCCCATATTTTTCTCCATACGAGAGTGAATATATGCCAGAAAAAACCCAGACTGCGCCCGCAATGAGTGAAAAATATGAGAGATAGTCTCCCGGAATGAACTGCGTTATCGCGAAGATCACAGAGGAGACGGCTAACGCAAGATAGGATAGCTTGCGGTTGAATCCACCGATTATTGCAGAAACACCGAAAAGCGCCGGGCCGATGTAGGGTATCAAACACACTCACCTGTTTTTACATTTCTCCCTTTTTTTCTTTGGCTGCCATTATGGCCGAAATTATCGTATACGGCGAAGGCGGGCATCCCGCAATTTCTACGTTGTATTTTTCTCTGTTCATCGGAGAGTTACCCATTACCCCGCCTGTCAGTGCGCACACACCAAGAGCGATGATCAGTTTGGGGCTCGGCATTGCCTCATAGGCCCTTTCAAGAGCCTCAGCCATTCCGGGTGAGCCGACCCCCATTACTACGATTGCATCAGCGTGCCGTGGGGTATTGGTCATAAAAATACCCAGCCTGTTTGCATCATACTGAGGTGAAAAGATGTTGAAAAACTCCGTATTGCACGCTCCGCAGGCTCCTGAGTCAACCGGATACAGGTAGAAGGATTTCCTGAACATGGGTTCCACTGACCTTATGTGATAGATATTCTGGGATTGAGTTGGAGTAAAGCTGGGCACGCATCTTCTGCAGAAGATGCATCTCTCTTGGATCCATTCGCCGCCGACAATAGCATCAGTGGGGCATTCGTATGAACCTGAACCTTTTAGACGGGAGGGCCAGACAGGCGGCTCCTCGGGTTCGGCGGCGGGGAAACGTTCTGTTTTGACTCCTTTCTTTAATCCGTTCAGAAACCAGAAATTGGTCAAGTTAACACCACCGCGAGTTCAGAAACCCATATTCCGAAGCTCTCCCAGTTGAAATGATAGTCCGTGAAGATGTTGCCGACCATAGATTTTTTGAAAGCATTTATGTTCAAAAGTGAGGGGGAAGAAATCTGAACGTCTTCTATGACTCCGCGATCGATTTTGACGTAGTAGAAGAGATCTCCTTGTGGGCTTTCAACGCGTGCAGCTCCTTCTCCGCTATCGGTCACCCCTCTCCTTTGAGGGCCATTTGAGCAAAGGTTTACAGCGTTCTCTATTATCTCCGCAGACCTGATGATTTCAATACTTCTTACATAGAACCTGCCGAACGCGTCTGGTTCATCGAACAGAACGGGATTGAACCCAAGGTCCTTGTATGGGAGAATATCTGCGTCATCACGAGCGTCAACTCTTTTTCCAGCGGCTCTCGCACTAGGCCCAAGCAAATCCGAGTCGTGGTCGGTTTTGCCATTGTTCTGGAGTCTGTTCAGAAAAATTTTGGACTGCAGTAGGCCGTCGAATATTTTTTCAAACTCGAACGCTACGCCTTTAATCGATGTGGCCAGGTTTTCAACTTTTATATCGCAGCCACCCACATATGTTGAAGAAAAGAAATATCTATGGCCCGAGACAGCGGAAATCAGCCTCGAAACCTTTTCCGTCAGGTAATACACTTCGTTCATGGGGACACCGAATCCGGCGGGCTCGCACAGCCTCTTTACGACGAGCAGATTGCTTCTGATACGTTCGAGCTCGAGCATTACTATCCGGGAAAACAGAACCCCTTCAGGAGGCTCAACTCCAAGAGCATCTTCGACGGCCATTTCGTAAGCTATTGAATGCGAGGCTGCGTGAAATCCGTTTATTCTTTCTACTCTTAAAAGTGCATCCTGTGGTGTAAGTCCTTTGATCGCTATGGTCCTGACTTTGGAATATGGTTCAACTCTTACGGACTTTATCAGTTCTCCAGGCGTCTCGAAATCGAATGCAACGGATTCCAGCAACCCGCCCGTTAGAGGTCCATATGAAAACGAAAACTCACCGGGAGCCCGCTCGTAGCGTTTTCCCTCGAGAGGCTTTGGGCCAATCGAAATCACATCCTCGTATACCGAGAATTTTTCCGTGTTTCCTACAAACCTACCCGTACCCGACCCAAACCTGTAACGCCTCATGTGAAAAACACCACCAAATATACAATGCCTATCAGAAGTGCCAGAACCGAAGAAACGATTGGCAGAACCTCCATGAGTCTGTCAGTTTCAGGTTGTCCTGAGCCGTCGCCGAAAACCATTCCTGTCACATTGTAGTTAACTGAAACGAACGCCGCAACCAGAAATATGATGACGATTATGAACTGAGTGTAGAGATGCTGCAAAAACACTGCTGTAAGAATGAGTAATTCGCCGAAGAACGTTCCGAACGGAGGCGTCCCGGTGACCGCGAGAGAACTCAGCAACAGGGAGGTGGAAGTGTATGGCATTGATCTGGACATGCCTCCGACATCGTCTATCATCTTTGTTTTCATGGTTCTCAGTATGTTTCCGGAGGAATAGAATGCGCCCGCCTTGCCGAAACTGTGAGAGACCAGTAGTAGGAGAGCGCCTGTAAGACCAAGCGTCCCTCCTACGGCGAATCCGAGGAGGGCCAAATTCATGTTTTCCATCGTTGAGTACGCGAACATTCTCTTGTATCTCACCTGATAGGTCATAAACAGCGACGCAGCGGCAATCGAGATAACCGCAAACCACACGTACAGGTTTTCTAACGGTTCGATTTCATACACTCTGTAAAGCACGTAAAGAGCTGTAGGCAAAAGAACGCCTGAAAGCATCGCGCTTACCGGTGACGGAGCCTCGCTGTGCGCATCGGGTAGCCACGTATGTACGGGGAAGACTCCAACCTTTGTTCCGAAGCCCACCAGTGCGAGCGCGACAGCTACTATCATTATTTTGGAATGTATGCCCGAATTTATCGCGACCGAAACTGTGAGTGTTCCTATCGCATAGTAGATCAGAATCACCGAAATGAATGCAAACGCTACGCCCGCTGACGCGATCACGATGTATCTCCAGGTCGCTTCCAGGGAGGTGTCAGTTTTTTCCGTCATTAAAAGTAATGCCGACGCAATAGTTGTGGCTTCGATGCCCACCCACATGAGGCCGTAATTGTTGATCCCAAGAGAGAAGACCATGGCGCTGTTGAAGAGGCCCAGAAGACTGTAGTATGTGTATTCGCTGATCCCCCAAGACTCAACGGCCTTGAGATATCTAATGGAATAAAGTGTTGAGAGGAAGTACACAGACTCGGTCATCGCTATGAACACAGCGGTAGAGGTCTGCACAAAGAAGAGCCCGGTTGCGGGTTTGAAGAAATAAATGGTAACGGCCAGAACAACGCCTACGGCCGACCCGACAATCGACGCGCCTTTGGCCCTCTTTCCAGCGATGACGGGGAGCAGTCCCGGTATCAAGATGATTGCCAAGCAAAGCGTGTTTCCTATGATCATCCTGTTAACTCCTCCATTGGTTCATGGGAAAATTTTTCGACAACTACGACTGAAGATATTACTACGAGAGCCAAGACGTCGAGTATGACGCTGGCCTCTATGATCAGAGGAATCGGTAGAAGGAACATTCCGAAGAGCACCAATGAGTTTTCTTCTTCTATGTACCCTATTATCTGGGTAAACGTAGTCTTCCTAGAAGCAATAAGGAACAGGCCCTGAAAGAACAGTGTAAGCGGGAACACCAGGACCGATGAGCCCGACGAGTACGCGCTGAGAAACGAATGAAGCACTATTCCTCCGAAGGCGAGTGAATAGATTATGAACACAGATATTACTATAAAGATCAAATCTATTAGAAAAAGAAAGGTAAGGTTGACATTTTGTTCAGAGAGATACATTTTCTCTCTTGGAATTCTTTTTTCTAAGAAGTAGTTTACAAGAAATGCCCTCAGTGCTATCAGAAGCACACCCAGTATGAAGAACTCGTAGGAGCGTTCTTCCCAGCCGATAATGAACGCAACGACAGCTATCAGGATCGATTGAACAGATTGTCCACGGATCATTGACACGATGAACTCCTGTCCCTGTACGTAAAACCCGGAAACAGCGATGAACCCCGATAACAGGTAGACGACTGTTGCAGCAGCTACGTTCATGCTACCACCTCTGAAAGGATTAGGAAGAGAATGGAGAATGTGAATGCCGTTGCAAGATAGTCCATAACTCTGAAGAGTCTGAGCTTGGCAAGTGAAGTGTCCACTATCAGAACGATAACTATGAGCGCCAGCCATTTGGCGAACATTACTGCCAAGTCAGCGAAGAAAGCCGGAAACCCAGAGTAGAGTCCCCAAGGTATCAGGAAAACGTTAATCAAAACCGATCCGAGCAGGTACTGCTTCATATACGAAGCCCACTTGTTCACTGCTAGGAGTTTTCCGCTGTACTCGTAGTTCAGGCCTTCCTCGATCATACCGAACTCCTGCAAGCCTGAACTTTCGACAGGAATTTTACCGGTTTCATAAATGAATAACATGAAGAACGCCAACGTAGAGAACGTATGTGTAAGTGAAAGATATTCCAGAGGATGAGCCACAAGATAGGCGTTCGTTGTGTAGGGGTTGTTTGTAGCTGTGAGAAGCGAGACAGCTATGAAAACTGTGATCAGTGTCCCTTCTGACAAAAAGTTGAAGGCCATGGATCTGGAAACGCCGAGCGCTGTGTAGTTGTTACCCGAGTTCATAGACGCGGCTGTCTTCAAAAACGCAGCAAGAGAAAAGAGAATTGCTCCGCCAAGGAAATCAGCGGATGCGGTAAAATAGATAGGTGCAGGTATCAACACGGGGATTATCAGCGCAATAAGAGAGTATATTCCGAAGAGTACGTAGGGAACATACAGGAAGAATACGCCTGAACCTTTCGGAATAACCGTTTCCTTCCTGAGTAATTTCAGTAGGTCGTGGTACGGTTGGAATATGCTGGGCCCTCTTTTTGACTCAACCATTGCCTTGAGTTTCTGTAAGATTCCGGCAAAGAGCGGCGACGAACCCAGTACGAAAAAGTATTGGGTTAAAGTTGCAACAACACTTGCTGTGTCCATTTGACCCACACCAGAGACAGGCAGGCGTTATCAGCCAGTCTGAACTGGCGGTTGGGTCTCACGGAAACGCCATTCCGTTTGTTTACAGTTGACCGGTTTGCTTGAAGAGTAACATAAAAGCATTTCGTTCTCGTGTTCGCTTTAGTCTGAAAAGCGTTGAAAACCCTAGTAAGCTACTTACGGACGCCTTTCCGGCTACACGTTTGTATCAGCAGTTCGAAAATGCTCCACTTTAGCAAACGAAACACGCTCACCATGAACTCCTTTAGACTTCATACCACGTTGTCCCACCTTATGAAAAACGATGAGCATAAGATTATAATGGAATGCTGAATTATCTGTATCTGCGATATGTATGGAACCTGAGGACCACGTACTGGATAAGCTCGACAACGCAGAAACCTCGAAATTCTTCTGGCTCCTCACGGTTCTTTCAACCATTGGCGGATTTCTCTTCGGATACGATACATCTAACATTGGAATCGTAGAAGGCTTTCTACCTGCAGGCTATGTTACAGCGAATCCCTTTATAAAGGGATACCTGTTTTCGGGAGTTTCACTTGGAGCAGCAGTAGGCGCGCTGGCTGCCGCCGCCCTGATCGACCGGTATGGAAGGAAGTCCCTGCTCATAGTTGATGCCTTCCTCTACAGTTTAGGAGCGATACTATCAGCAGTTACAGTAAACCTACTCATGCTTCTGCTTTCTAGGACAATTATTGGCATCGCAGTTGGCGCGGATTCAGCGATAGCAACCGCATACATTTCCGAGTGGGCTCCAAAGAGGAGAAGAGGAAGGTTCAGTATACTGCAACAGTGGATGATAACAGTAGGAATACTGGGAGCTTATTTGATTGGACTAGCGGTTCTATACGGGTTACCCTCACAGGCATATGGTCTAGATTGGAGAATAATGCTAGGGGTGGCGGCTGTGCCTTCGCTAATAGGGCTCGCGCTGAGATTCGTGATGCCGGAATCGCCGAGATGGCTAGTCGCGAAGGGAAAATATGATCAGGCGGTTTCCTCATTCAAAAAGCTTGGAGTGGATACCAACGCGGAGGAACTCAAAAAACAATATCCCTCATCATCTAATAGGAAGAAAATGACGCCAGGCGTAAAGAGGGCGTTCCTAATAGTTGGTTTATTCATGGCGTTTCAGCAGATAACCGGAATAAACATCCCGTTTTACTATGGTCCACTGATTATCAGAAGCCTTCACCTCGTCGCTTCAACTTCTCAACCAGTATTCAGCGAGGAATTTGCTGTCGAAGCGGCTTCGATATTCGCCATAATAAACGTGGCTGCGACGTACATAGGCTTTCGTTTCATAGACCGAGCAGGGAGGCGAACGCTGGCGGTGGCCGGGTATTCCGGCATGGCGTTCTTCGGCTTCCTGGGAGCCCTGCTAAGGTATTCCAATAATTCTATCGGCATGCTTGTGTCGATGGCACTGTTCATAGTGTTCTTCGCCTTCGGAGTCGGAGGAACCGGCTGGATAATTCAAGGCGAATACTTTCCAACCGAATATCGGGGAACATTGGCTTCGCTAATAGCATTCATAGACTGGATCGCCAACTTCGCGATTGTAGAAATATTCCCTTATATGGATAATACGATCCATATAGCAGGGTCGCTTCTGGTTTTCGGAACACTGTCGGTAATAGCGGCCGTCTTATTCTACAAGATAATGCCACGCACCAAAGGGAAATCTGTTGAAGAAATAACCAAGATGTTCGATGATATGGCTGCCCCCAAACATTAGGGCGAGCGTTCGATTCATCCAAGCGCGTCAGGCTCGCTTCCAGCACCATTCACTGCTATTTACAGTTCGGAAGAGGCGGGGAACCTGTCCGAGCGGGCGTTCATTGCGACTCGTCGCACACGACGCGTCCAACACAAGCCGAGAGACATCATGCAGTGACAGGGTATTTACCAGACGAATAGGGGTACGTTTCAGTGCTTTGGCCGCCATCCTATATGCAGCAACCTTGACAACCATGTTTCAGAGCAGGCCAAAGTTCAATACATCATGGAACGAAATACTACCTTCTTTCATAATACGTAGAGTAGAGTAGAGTAGAGTAGAGTAGAGTAGAGTAGAGTAGAGTAGAGTAGAGTAGAGTAGAGTAGAGTAGAGTAGAGTAGAGTAGAGTAGAGTAGATATGCACTTCAAGTAGGGTCCGGCCACGTCTTACACCGCATTTCTGATAGCAATTGGACGCAATCAAATGAAAATGAATTGTGCTGCGTTACGCCGCAATATGCTTGTACCCTCAAAATCATTGTTCGTGGACTTAAAATACGATGCAGGCGAAAATAGCACACATTGATAGTTTCGGGCTGCTATGTCCCGAATACGCCTAGCCTCATCCCTGTATCCAACAGACATGCAGCAGGGTTTCCGGAGCACTCTCGGACTGTTCGAGCCCTAAAGGATGTGGGAGAGCTGATGCTTGAACGCGGCGTTGAAACAGTCGTCACCGTATCCCCACATTTTGAGAAGGCCGCCGGAATACCAGTTGTCCGCAGCCGGGATCTCAGACAGGTTTACGACTACTATGGTTTTCCTGCGGAATACTACGATCTGAAATACAAGTGTACAGGCAATCCCGCTTTGGCTGAACAAATATTGTCCAAGGCTAAGGAAGCACTTGTTCCCTGTTTCCCGGCGGACGATTGGGGATTAGACCACGGCGCCTGGTCTCCTCTAATCAACATGTTTCCGAAGGCAGATGTGCCAGTTGTCCCCGTAGGTATTGCTCGTTCTCTCTCGGATGAGACGCATCAGGCGTTCGGAACCGCTATACGAGCAGCCTCCGGAAGCCACAGGGTCGCCGTAGTCGCCACAGGGTCCGTAATCCACCGCCTCGATATGTGGGGTTCAGGGGTTGCTCAACCACCGGATAAGGCAGTGCAGCTACTTGAACTGTTCAAACAAGCGGTCTCCTTAGGAAAGTTTGAAGAACTATGGAAGGCGGATGTTTCTATGTTCTCGGAGGCTGCGCCGGAGGGAGGATGGAAGCCGTTACGCGTTCTCGCAGGCTCGATGGGTGAGGCGACTGGGCGAGTGCTTGCTGATGAAATGGAGTTAGGCGCTGCTTCACTTACAACCGTTCTCTTCGAACCCAAATAGCCGTCTCCTGATGTTGGCGCGCAATGTACGAACGGTTTAACCGAACACGTAAGGGATTTTCGTCGAAAGACAAGGGGCTGCCCTCGCACAAGGTTGGCGGATTCCTCGTTCAGCCTGCGCTTTCTCTGCATGTTTCGCAGTGTTCAAACATTCGTAAACGTTCCAGCGGATCTCCGCTCCACCACTTCTCTTGTTTCGCGGCCACGCACGGCGGAAAAAACCAATGCAACAGTCAAAATAACGAGAGAGGCGAGGAAAGCCGAATGGATTCCGGTAAGGAAATCTTTTGCAACTCCTCCTATCAGGTTGCTTGTCCCCAAAAAAACTTGAAAAGCTACGTATCTGGGCACTGTTGTTGAAGCTACACTGATTGCTACCACATAGCTCGCGAGCGTACCCATGTTGCTAAGTGTGCGCATCAGTCCTGAAGCGCCGCCTCGAAACTCTGTTGAAGCGCTAGCCATCACTGCACTGTTGTTGGCGGGAAAGAACAGTGCAGAGCCAAGCCCGCCTACGACCGTGGCAGCTACCACGAACCCAAAAGGCGTTTTTAGTTGCAGGAGGAAATAGAATGCAGCTGCCAGCATCATCAGCGCTATCCCTGCGGTCGCAGGTATTCTGGCTCCTATCCTGTCTGAGAGCCTTCCGGAAAACGGCGCCACTATGCTTGCCAGCACGTATCCTGGGACAAGTAGTAAGGATGCGTTAAAGGGTGTAAGTCCTCTGATTCCTTGCAAATACATTATAAGTATAAACGCCGTGGCCAAGTATCCGGAGCTCTGGAAAAACGATGCTAGTAGTGAATATGAAAGGATTCTGTTTCTAAATGCTCTGAAGTCGATCATTGGGTTCGATACTTTGTTTTCAATTATATAGAAGGGGATCAGCAGCAACAAGCCAAGCACGATAAGTGTCGTGTTGAAAGGTACCAGTCCCTCGTCCGCTATATCGGCCGCCCCATATGTTATGGCCGTCAGGGACGCCACGAGTACGACCAAGCCTGCCAGATCCATTTTCCTCTTTTCAACCTTTCCGCTTTTGAGAACTCTTACGCCTATTATGGTTGAAACAACACCTATAGGCACATTTATATAGAAAATGTAACGCCATCCTATGAAGGTGGTTATTATCCCGCCCAAGAGTATTCCCAGCGTTGCGCCAGTGTTCCAACCTATACTCGTATAACCGTAGGCTCTACCTCTTCGGGCGGGAGGAAAAACGTCCGCTATTATGGCTCCGCTGTTAGCCTGCATCATGGCGGCCCCAAAGCCCTGAACCCCCCTGAACCCTACAATCGTAAGAGCATTGGGTGCTGCGCCACATAACGCAGAGCCCGCTGTGAACACTACGAATCCGAGATTGTAAATTCTGCCTCTTCCCATCATGTCGCCCAGTCTGCCGAGCTGCGTTGTGGTTACCGCGACAACCAAAATGTAGAGGATAATTGTCCAAATCATGATTGAAAGATTGGCTTTGAGTCCGGCGGCCATGGTTGGCAGTGCAAGAATCACGATAGTGGTGTCTACGGCACCCATCATCACGCCCAGAAAGACCACTACCAAAGGGAGTGTTTCCTTGTTCAAACTACTGAAGTGACTTGAGGAACAAGTTATCAGTTTATCGTCAGTTCCGGTGCCACAGGAAACCAACCCGTCTCAGCCTGTTTGGAGAGCGTACTATGCGTACTCAGGATATGCTTAGCATGCTAACAATGCCTCAGCACCCTAACAGTCGGTAAGCTTTCCGTCTCTCCTCATCAGTTAAAACCCTGAAAGCCTGAAGAGTCAAACACTTCCTTTTGGATGTTAGTACGCAAGACATATTGGAAAGACAGTGTTTCTTCAAATCATGGGTAGAATCAACCTAGCGGTTGACGACGGACTGGGGCTCGACCTTTCTCATGAGGCAAGAAAACAGAATAAAAGCTTGTTCGCCGCAACGAACGAGGCGATTGAGCTCTACCTAAAGATTGTTAGGAGCAACCACACTCCTGAAAGCGCAGTCAAAACAATTCACCTTTTCGAGATCTATAACTCGGCGTACGCAATACCTATCCCTGAACCTCTTCTGGACGAAGTCCTACAACTGGCCTACGGATGTTCAAAAGAGCGCCTTCTGCAGGCTTGGAAAAGACAAGGCAGGGTAATAGGTGAACTTGTCAAAGGCTTCGCGCCGTCGATTGAGGACGTCAAAAAGTTTACCGACGGGCTTAAGGGTTTGATTCCGCCCAATCTCCTGCAGCTTGCTCTAAACGATCAGACGGTGGAAATTGTGATGACGGGTACAGGATACAGTGAGGAAGCATCTGCCTGCACTTCGGAAGGAATAAAAGGCTTCCTAGAGGCGTACGACTTCAGCATAGACTCGGTGGAAGTGTCCAGAAGCTTTGTTAAAGTAAGGGCAACCAAAAAAAGCTAACATCAGGCGTAGCCAGGTATGTAGACCACGCAAGTGGAAAAACGGCACACGGCAAAGCACTATTGTTTCAAAGCGCCAACACTTAATTGCATGGCTAAAGTAGCTATAAAGTGTTCAAGATACCTGTCAAGGAATTTCAAGGCAGAGTCGACCGGATGCTTACCGTTATGGATGAACGTGGACTAGACGCCGTATATCTTTCCACTCCCATCAATCTGAGATACTTTGTCGGCTTCGGGTACCTGCCTACCGAAAGGCCAGCTGCCATAGTTGTGCCCAAGCGCGGAGAAATATGTTTTTTCGGACCTCTGATCGAAAGGGACCACCTGTTATATCAGACACAGCTAGTGGGGCGCGCCTTCAATTACCTTGACTACCCAGGCGAAATCCATCCTATGAAACTCTTCGCGTCCTGGCTCTCAGAAATAGGACTCTCAGGCAAAACCATAGGAGTGGACAACCCCGCGTTCTACTCGAGCCCATACGGTTACAGGGGCCCACCGCTTTCAGAGCTGGTTCACGACACACTGTTTCGACCTATCGGAGAGGAATTGTCAGCTATGCGTGTTACCAAATCCCCAAACGAGTTAGCCTGCATCAGGGAGAGTGTAAAATGGGGGGAAGTGGCCCACAGTTTCCTGCAGAAGTATCTGATGCCAGGGGTCTATGATTTCGAGGCCTCTGCAAAAGCCTCGTTGGATGCTTCACTGAAGATGAAGAAAGAGTTGGGGGAGGCCTTCCGAGCATCATCCGCCGGGCCGTTCTTAGCCCATGCGGGCATCAGGGGTCAGGTGGGACCAAACTCCGCCTACCCGCACTCCGTTAGTATAGAGCGTGCAATTCTGAAAGGGGACGTCATAGTCACTGGCGCAGCGTCAGACGTGGACGGATACCACAGTGAATTGGAGAGAAATCTTTTCATGGGTGAACCCGACGAGCGCACACGCAAACTGCATAAGATAGCCTTGGAGATGCAGCGCGCATCATTCAACGCCCTCAAACCCGGAGCCAGGTGCTCTGACGCGGACAAAGCCTCGTATAAGGTTGCCAAAGAGTACGGTGTGACAGAATACCTTCGTCATCATTCGGGCCACGGCATGGGGCTCGAAGGACATGAACCACCCTTCCTGGACGTGGGAGACGATACGATAGTAAGACCCGGCATGGTTTTCAGCTGTGAGCCAGGCATCTACGTGCCGGGACAGGCTGGTTTCAGGCACTCGGACACAGTCATAGTAACCGAAGATTCCACGGAATGGGTCAACAAGTATCCCAGTGACACGGAATCACTTATCATACCATGTTAGAAGCGTTTGAACCATACAGGCCGGTATACTTGGATGGTTCAGCGGCCGAGTCGTCTGCGAATCGGACACCACTGATAAGTGCCCCCGGTGGGGATCGAACCCACGACAACCCGGTCTTCAGCCGGGTGCTCTCCCGCTGAGCTACAGGGGCCCACTTTTTTCTGGGGCTCTCTAAAGGGTCTCCACCTTGAAAAAAGGTTTGTGGAAAAATGTGAAAACCAATATATACGTGCCTTACATGGGCAGCTTTAAGCGGGCTCGTCGTCTAGTCTGGTTAGGATGCCACCTTGACATGGTGGAGGTCCCCGGTTCAAATCCGGGCGAGCCCATCCTGTTTTAGGATTAGAAATTTGTGATAACGAACTCTTTACAAGCCGCTTGCTCCGGAAGAACGGCTGTCACGCGGCTCAAGGCAGGCTCGCCTGCGACAAAACCCAGATTATTTCAGGATAAAAGTAAAATTTTGGGAGAGTATACGTGAAGTAAAAACGCGGAAGCCAGAATCCAGCAGCGGTTTATTCTGGCACGGTTTCAGTGGTGTAGCCAAGATTATTTGTATCCGAATAGACCACTGAAAGTAACAGGATTTGAAGAGTCTATCAGATGTCGGCGAAGAAAAACTGTTAGAATGGCTAACCAGTGTAGCACCAGGCTCAACTCGGGACACCGTTTTGGGTAATGGGAGCGACGCAGCGGTGTTGTCGCTTTCGGGCCGACTTGCGTTTAAGCTGGACACAGCCGTGTACAGGCTTCCCCTCTCAGGCATGTCCGGATTCGACGCAGGCTGGAAAGCCGGAGCCGCATGTCTGAGCGATGTTGCCGCCGTAGGCGGTAAACCGCTCTACGTGCTTGGATCAGTATCGGCGCCTAGGGAACTCGACTCTTCTGTTTTCAGGAAAATCGTTAGAGGCCTTGTCGCTTCCACACAGAGATTTGGGGCCACGCTTGTTGGGGGAGATCTGAGTGAAACTAAGGAGCTCTGTGTTACGGTGGCCGCTCTGGGCCTCGTAGGAGGGAGGCCTCTTCCCAGGCACAGAAGCAGACCAGGCGACTTGATCGCGGTTTCACGGCTGTTCGGCCTCGAACCATTGGGTCTTCGGATTGCCTTAAGAAAAATAAAAGCGAGTAACAGTCTCTCGAAGTTGGCTCTACGCAGGTTCCTCCATCCTTTGCCGGAAGCGGAATATGGTGTTATGTTATCAGAGACCGGGCAAGTTCACTCCTGCACAGATTCCAGTGACGGGCTCCTAGCCTCGATCACCAACATCCTCGACCAAGACACGGATGCAATAGTTGATTCACTTCCTACGCATCCTTCGTTACGAGAGCTTCCGCTACAAACAAGCGAACAGCTTACGGTTGCAGGGGGAGAAGAGTATTCGCTGGTTTATTCATACCCTCAGAGTGCGCATAAGCATATACACGAAATTCTGGCCAGAATTCACAGAAGACCGTTTGTAATAGGGAAAATCGTTGAAGGAACCGGGAAAATCTGGCTCAGGAAAGATGGCAGGCTTGTAGAAGCCAAAGTAGGTGGCTGGAAGCAATTTCAGAGCAAGCCGTTAAGAGCCAAGAAATAACGCCATTCATCGTACGTTCCTTATCAAATGAATCAAGGCACAAAGCATGATTAGGCGTGGGACGCTTATCTTGTAGATATCTGTGCGGCTGTTCCTTCCCCCCTCCACGAACGGGTGAAGAAGGCTACTAAGCAAAGTAAAGCGTTTCGACTTTGGGTGAGACCAGCCGGTAAGTCTGGAGTAGTTCACAAGATCATGTTTGGGCAAGGGCTGCCGCACAGCAGCTTCTTGGATAAAAGGAATACAGGATCTGGTGATCGGCGTCGAAAATAGGGGTATGCGCTCCCTCTTCGGTTTTGGCTTGCTCGACCACTGAAGGTTTGGCTACGTCTACGACATCAATCATCCCGAGCTCCCTACAGGCACAGTACAGAAGTTTTCGAGCAGGATTCAACCATAAAACATCAGGAGGTCCTGAGATCGCGATCTTTGAAATTTCCCTCCCGTTCTCTAATTCGACCGAGATTAAGTGCCCTGGGTCGCGTGCAGCATGAATCCTGTTTTGATTTTCATCCAAAGTGAGCCCGTGGGGACCATTTTCGGTTACTGGGATAGAATCGGGCTGCTCGCCGGTTGATGCTGAAAGAATTGCCACTTGAGGGAGATCTCTGATGTTGACAAAAACTGATCTTTCGCCACGTCAAACGCCGCACATCTGAGCCTTCCTTTGAGTCTGGTTGTCGCCAGGACTTTCCCAGAGGGAACCCTAACGAGCCTCGCACTCGAGTCGAGAACATCTGCGACAGGTAGCTGTCCACGTTCCCTGTTTCAGGCAAGACCGTTCGGTTTGGAGCCAACCTCGTAATCACTTATCAGCAGCCCCAAGGAGTTTGCGTCGATAACAGGGATCCGCCCCGTCGACCTTGAAGCCGTGAAGACCAAACTTTCTTCCGAGCGCATAAAACCTCACTGCCTTCGGGGCACCCACCAATCGTTTTAAGGTGATTACGCTCCTCACCGTCAAGCACCTCAACCGTTCCCGCAACCGTGTGAGCTACGAAGACACGTCCGGATTCAAGGTGTACGTCGGCATAATCGAACTCGTCGGGTTTGTTCGAAGGAATCCGTATGTCGAGAATGTGCTTTAACAAGAATGTTCGTCTTCTGGTTGTGGGAACAGAACTTACTTTTTTTGAAGTGTCAGTTTGCAGTAGGCGTAGAGGGCATCATAGACAGGGAACTGCCTTGCAATATTATCATGGTCGTCTTTCGAAAGAATCTGGAAGCCTTCGGCAATCGCCTTCAATCCAGCTGATTCAGGGGGCGCATTAGGAACCTCCGCATCAGCCCCTCTCACTATTTCTGCCAACTTGAGGAGCGCAGGGTTCTTCAGACCATACCTTTTGATTATGGCATCGAAACTCACTCGTTCCTCCCCTTCCTCCTTGTAGTGCCCCAGCTCGACGTCGGGAGCATCAAACGGTATCGCGCCCTGTTTCGAAGCTACTGTTTTCACAATCGACGCAGGCACATAAAGAAACTCGGCTTCCGAGTCGACGAACTTTCTAATCAGCCAAGGGCAGGCTATTCTGTCGACATGTGCATTTGATCTCGTAACCCACTTGCCCATTTTCTTATCATTACCTTTACTAAGTAGATTTTCTACTGGACTCTCAAACATAAGCCTAACTAAACCTTTCGAACTAAGCGTATGGGTTCGAAATGTCCAAAGTGACGATGCCAAGAGGAATGAAGATTGGCGCCGTTTCCCTATGGCTTCTGCTACTTCTGTCTGAAAGACCAATGTATGGATACGAGATTATTCGAGAACTCGAAAAGAGATTTTCAGGGTACTGGAAGCCGAAGACAGGGACAATCTATCCCGCCCTTGAAAAACTCGAAAAGGAAGGTCTGATTACAAGCAACATCGATTTCCAAGGCAAAGCCCCAGACCGAAAGCATTACGCACCGACAGAAAAAGGACTTGAAGAGCTTTCGAAAACGATGGCCTACTGGACAAAGATGATGGAGATACTTGAGAACTACAGGGAAACGCATGAAGCCATCTACAGGCATAAAGGAGCAATCAAAAGAAAAGATCTGGGCGAACTTTTTTCCAAAATAGGTTCCTCACTGAAGAGCGGTAGTTCGATGGAGATTATTCCGTTACTGTCGCAAGCCCCCTTTACAGGGAGCGATTCGCAAAAAGGGAAAGGGATTGCCAACGTCACAATCAAGCCACCCGATGACCTGAATCTGAAATTTCTTTACGCGAGAGAAAACCAGAAGCTTGAAATCAATATGGAATTGCAGTGGGTTCCCGAACAAAAAATAGAAGGGAACAACGCTGGACGTTCTAGGCAGAAACCGCTTGAATATCGTGCTGACGAAAACGAAGAGGCCTCGCGCCTGCTGCCATAGTTGGCAGCAACATGCCCCCACAATACCCATTAGATGGTAGGAGCCTCGGGCGGGATTTGAACCCGCGGCCCACAGCTTACAAGGTTCAACCGGCTTGCGCCGACTGTTGCTCTACCGGGCTGAGCTACCGAGGCTCAGGAACACTGAGCGGCATAGTCTTAAAGTCTTTCGGGCCCACGCCGACTGTTCTCGAAGATCCTGGCCGTAATGAGCATGCCTTTAAACCGATTACGCTGAATAGGACGGGGCCCTACGTGTCGGCTCTGCGTGGGTTCGTCATGTGTCGGCTCTTTCGAGCATCGTCATTCACGCGCGGGCTCCGGCTACGCCCTAACCCAGCTAAGTGTCAGATAAACAGCGCCCTTTTCTTTGTCGGCGGTGGCGAAAACAAAGTTCTTGCGTATGCCATGCGAGAGTCTTCCGGCCCTGATGACTTCTATTCCACTTAGCTTGGTGTCCGCGGAAACTACCTGAACCAGGAAAGGGGCGTGATCTATCCCGGGACCGCGTTCGTAGCAAGCGAACGTCGCTCCAAACTTGAGGCCTGATCTCACCACGAATCCGCGGTCCCTCAAATCTTTGTACACTCTGTATGCGAGAAGTTGCCTTCCTCTTGGTGCTGGAACACGGACCTCAGAGTCTCCGTCGTAGGCACGGATTTCTCTTCTTTCCTGCAAATAGAGCACCTCGTGCTTTGAGAGTTTCAGTGGGCTAAGTTTGTCCTCGGGCTTGGGCTTCGCGGAGCCTAGGGGTCGGCCAAAATACCTGCCCCAGTAAAGAGAGTGGGCGTCGTCTTCTGCGAAGACAAAGTAGGCGCCGGAGACCCTCATCACCCTCAACATATCGAAAGGCTATTCACCGACCGTTAATAAGCCATTCGAGCACGATGGTTTCCTACAGGCGACTCGCTGGACCCATCATAGGAGCCAGCGTGCTGATTTTGCTTTTTCTGGCGACAGACCCAACCAAGATTGTGGGATATCTTTCCCACGTCGACCCTGTTTACCTTGTTTTCGCCGCGCTTACAGAAATAGTAGGCGGGTTTCTGTATTCTTTCGCGTGGTTTGTGATTCTGAAACCAAGCGGTGTAAAGATTTCATTCAGGCAGACATATCTGATAACAATGGGGAGCCTGTTCCTGATCTACACGACGCCCACTGGGGTAGCTGCGGAAGCGGCGAGAATAGCCATGGTCAGAAAACATGCACAGGGCGACGTGGGCGCTCCGGCTGCATCGGTCATAATTCACAGAGTAATCTATGCCTTGGGATTTGTATCTGTGGCCGGAGTCGCTACGCTTCTGGTCTACGGAGCGCTCTCCGGCTCCCCGTTTCTGCACACTGTAGTGGTTGCTTTCGCGACCACGTTAGTCATTGTGATTCTTGTGTTGGCGCTTGTAGCGCGTGCAAAGGGATTTCGAGGTGTGGTCAAACGCCTTGCTGGAAAACTGGCTCCTATAGTATCCAAGATCACAGGGTCTAAGGAAGCATTAGATCTTTCCTCAGTTGATCGAGCCTTCGATACTTTTGAAGGCGCCGTCAACCGAATGAGGAGATCACCTCTACGGCTGATCACATCTTATCTTGTAATCGCTGTGAGATGGACGCTTGTGTCCGTTGTAGCCCTGCTTGTTATGTACTCGATAGGATACCACGGTATATCCATATGGGCCATAATGGTGGTCATGATGATCGCCGAAATAGTTTCCACCACACCGATCGGTGTGCCGGGT
>JAVZLA010000009.1:0-36242 GCA_038883995.1 Thermoprotei archaeon
CCACATACACCCGCAGCTAAAATGCGTCAGCTGCCAGAACATGTCAAAAAGGACCGTGTTATGCGTCTCTCTCAAGCTGTAAGAAGAGTGCAACTACGGAAACACTCAGAATACGTTGGGAAACGTGCTTCTGCGCTGGTCACCTATCAGATTGAAGGGCTCAGGCTGGAGGCACGTCTTAGTAACTACCTTAAAGTTGTTCTGCGTTACAGCCCAAGAAAACTCGGGCGCAGAGTAAGTGTTGAGATAACAGGCTGCACTCCAGAGCATCTTACCGGTGTGATACTTGAAGACAAATAGAAGACTTGTGCGCCATGTTGAAAATGAGGTGTTCAGGCTGACGTACGTAGCCGTAAGCAACGCAAACAGCAACCCTTTACTTGCCAACTCGTCGCTGGATACAGCTTGGAAATTGGCTATACATACTGGCTCACGTGTACCGAGGCTGTTGAGACTTGTACGTTGTAAGAGCTGTGGGGAAATTATTCACCCAGCGCTAGGTGCGGGGATTAGACTGAAAGGTGGGGAAGTGGTATGGAAGTGTCCCAACTGCGGGTACAGAAAACGATTCAGATATAAGTGAGGCGAAGCCTGTTCCAGTGGGTCAGTAGTCTAGCCCGGTTAGGATGCCACCCTTACACGGTGGAGGTCGCCGGTTCGAATCCGGCCTGACCCATCTACTTGTTTCTTCGTGCTAGTAGGGTTGCGAACCTATTGTGCGGAAGAAATCATGTTACAATTTACAGTATGCGTCACTTCCGCTTGTCCTAGGCAAAGGCTGTGTCACGGTTGCAGAAGCGAAGTATACCCAGAACCGATGAAGGTCAAAAGCGATTAGACGGTAGGTGCAAGATTGCGGAAGCATTTAACCCGACATCTTAGGAAGCCGCGCTTTTGGACCGATAGGACCCAACAGCTCGCCGGCCGGATACCATTTTCATTCCAACCTAAAATCAGCAAACAGCTCTAGGTCCCTCCCTGACTCGAGGCAATACGCGACGAACTCGCTCGACGAACTCATTTACATCTGTTTGAAGGTGCGTTGAGGCGGCTGTTTCAGCCAAGCTCCTTTTGTATTCCTTTTCCAGACACAGCCTCTTGATAGGCTTATAGAATAAAGAGTATCTTCTCACAAGCTTTTGATCGCTGGTTCCTGAAATTCGCATCGCTATAGGTTGGTCTCCCTTTTGACAGTGTAAAGAACTTTCGCGCTGGATTGAGTGCGGGGAGTGGGATTTGAACCCACGCAGCGCTTACGCACGAGGTCCTAAGCTACGCGGGATAATCCTCTCGCGCCTTTGACCATGCTCGGCCATCCCCGCACACTGAAAACCTGTGGACCACCGCTTATAAAGGCAACTACCAGTTCACGCCTCTCATCTAATTCTGCACTGCCATATCGAGTTTCAGTCGACCGGCCGTTGAATCTTCAGAACCCTATACTTGTGGAGCCTGTCACGATAAACCAGCCACATTTCATCAACGTCAAAAAATGGTTGGCAGACAATGCTCCGCCGAATCTTTCCGCCCTTTAGGTTCTCTGATGCATAGCGGCTCGTATGTTTGAAGCTTTTACACTCAACCACGGTGAGCGCCTGGTCTGCGGCCGTGGCGCACACGTCTGTTTTCTTGGACCCTAAGGCTGTTTCCATTTCTATCGAGTCGGGTGAAAAACCTTCATTCAAAAGTTCTTTAACAGCCACCCTTTGTAGGGTATTATGTGATATTGGCTCAAAAGAGTCTTCTGCGCTGTCTTCCATGAGGTACGGCGAAGTTTACGTGGCGCAAGATATTAGGCTTTCATTTTAAATAAGGCTTTTTAGGCTGGACTTTGGCATAGGATTGTAAAGGTATGTTAGACGTTGCCATATTTCTTGCCGCAGCAGGGATAACTGTTCTTGAACTTGCTGAGGCATCAGCCGTAGGTCTAACCCTTTATGCCGAACATGGTGAGGCAAGGGCCTTCGCTGCGGTCGCATTAGGAGTTCTGGTTGTACTTATACCAACGGCGTTTGTGGGGTCGTTGATCGCTCTCCTCCCACTTATCTTGGTGAGGACAGTCGCGGCTACGCTTCTGCTCTATTTCGGAATACGTCTAACGAAGAGCGCCAGAAGAGCGATTTTACGCCTCCGTTCACAATCATCGTCGTCCGGCCCTCATCACACTGATGAACGAGCGAAGGGTCTTCTTGCCACAGGGTTCTCGGTCGGAGCGATAGAAGCTTTCGAAGCGGCAATAGTACTCGTAGCGCTTCTGCCAAACTCATATTATTCGACAATTTATGGGCTCTCCGCCGGGATAGCTATCGTGGTCGCTGCGACGTATCTCCTACGATCCCATGTGCGCAGAGTAAAGCAAGCTAACATGAAAATTGTGGTCGCCGCTCTTCTTCTGTCTTTTTCGGTGTTCTGGTACGTGGAGGCGGCTGTAAACATTACAGACCTGTTCCTTGTTCCTCTATTCTTGGTGTTTGCATTAGTTGTGCGAACAATTGCGAATGCACCGGTCAGAACGCGGATCGTTCATGAAACTTCTCAAAGCTGAGGGTTGTCTGTCTTCGTATACATAATTTCACATGCATGGGTCCCCCGTTAGCTTGCTGGAAATTTCCTTTCCAGTGGCAGACTAAGGAATGGCTGAGCCTGTACTCTAACAGGATAGCTTCGTAGAGCTAGGTTTCCGTGGCCCGAGGGGCAAGATAGTATGTAAGGGTTATGACGCCTTGCCCGTAAACTACCGGCACCGCGTGTTCTACGATCAGGGGTGAACCCTGACCAAAACATATGCTGACCGAGATGGCTGAGGGGACGCCTGAAACCAGCTTCGCCAGATCAGTACTATTGTAAGTTGATTCTACAGCGAGGCCGCCGTCAAGAAAGAGCTTGGTTGCCCTCACACTTGTTTCGAAGACGCCTCCCTCGCTTCCGGTGCGCAGAAAGATCGATGGGGCGCTTTCGCGTGCAGAAATTGTAACGGTTTGCTCGTTCCATCTGAGGAAAACTCTGAGCGCGGACACGAACTCGTCTAGCAGCACAGTAGCACGTACAGGTTTTGGAAAAGAAGGTTCGCCGAGATTTTCTTCATCAAAGCTTTCCGCAAAGAGCTGCATCTTTTCATTTTTTAAAGCGAAACATATTGTATATCCTCTTGAGTCCTCGAACTCTGGTGGCGTTACGGTGACTTCAACCGGCTGGTTTCCAGCCATCCTTAGCCTGTCAAGCCATTTACCGGCGCCAACTCTGATCAGAAGGTCTTGTGATCCGTTGTCAATCCTATAGTAAGACAGACTCGAGGAGGGAATGTACATCTGAGCTAACACCACGTGACGCATGTCCATTTGACTTATTCTAATCCCCTGAGAGTTGAACCTGAATCCTAACGCGTCGCTGCGCAGTGCAACCGAAATATGTCGAAGTATTACCCCTAACTGGGACGCCGACGGAAACACAAAGCATACGGCCTCTTTGCCCGCGATGCCTTTGCTGTCAGCGTCTTCCCGACTGTTTGATTTGTCCGAAGTCTGATCTGGTTGAGGGGCCGCGTCTTCGGTTTGACGTAGGTTGCGTGGGGTATGTAACTCTTCTTCTTGATTCGAGTTCAGCAGGGGTACCACCAGCCGCAAGCAATGTGTGAACATGTACTGATATGCCGTTTGTTGTCTGCTACACTAGGCGCCCTATTTTCGGCCAGATGCTTACAGACAAGGATTTCTAGAGGGCCCAATAGCTGCGTGAAGTTTGGTTTCCAAACCATAGGTGTTAGCACGTTCATGATATAGCTTTATCCAAAGCTTAATTCTCTAAGTGAGTTTGTTCAATCGGTTTTCCTAGACTCGAGCATGGTGAACGACTTTTGAAGTGTTCAAGCTTAAGCCTCGTCAGACTGCCAATGCCTGCACCTCAACTTTCTGACTGTAACAGCAGTCGTTATACACAACTTTAACGAACGAAGATACGCTCTCAAGCTCAACCTAAACCCATGGCCAAAGCGGCTCATCTCCTGGCAGAACTTTACCCCAATAATCTTCTCTGCCTCTGTCTTGCATAAAATGCAAACAGCAGATTACGACTGCACATGGACCTCTGCTCAAACTCTGTTCGAACACGCTTACACACACTATTCTGTTCCCCTTATCGTTGAAGCGGGTCACGTAGCCTGTTACCGTATTCTCGTTTTCAGCTGTCAGGATGTACTTTAATGCAAAAATGCCTCAGCGGGGATTTGAACCCCGGTCCCCAGCTTTCTCTGGGAAGAGCACGAGAGGCTGGGATACTTGACCTGGCTATACGACTGAGGCCAAGTTTGGTTCCCTGTGTAAAGATATAAGTGTTCCCGGTTTTCGTAGAAGTCCTTTTGATGGAATGAAAGCGAAAAGACCTAGCAGTGTGGTTCTGTTTCTATCAGACGTCAAACCAGCGGATTGGCGCAGTAAATCCAACGGATCTAAGTGAGACGTTTGCGCTAAAAATTCTTTTATTGGCCGTGATTGGCGAGCGGGTTGTGGAGTCTTTGCCTATCATGGTCTTCTAAGATAGATAGGAGTCTAGACCTAATATGAAGTTCATCGACAAGTTTGGCCACTGAAGTTGGGACGAAGTTTCGCCAACTGTCATCTCCCTTAATCAAAAGCTCTCTTATACGGGTGCCAGAAAGTTCGGGCCTGCGAAACAGTTTCGGGTGTCTGACCTCCACGCCTGCCTCAGAGAATAATGCAGTGACCAAGCTGTTCCCCGTGTACACTATACTGAAAGGCGGCGCGTAGGAACGGACATGAGAGGGCCACACCGAATTGAATTGGATGTCAGGCACCGTAATTATATATGATCTAGAAAGATCCACGTCAGACTCATGTAGCGCTTTGTTTATCATATACACCCGTTCGCCAGCGGTGAGCGGGTTTTCGAGAGAATGGCTTGCCTGCGCGCTCCCCACAACTATCACGATTTCTTTGTGCTCTTTGAGAATCTCTCTGACGGCATGAATGTGCCCTTTATGGATTGGCTGAAACCTTCCGACAAGAAGAGCTCTATCCTCAGCCAAATTCAAGCACCATTTTCTGTCCAGGTTCTAATCCTGTCAAGTTTCCAGCAGAAGAGCTGTTAAGGGCAATCTCATAAAAACCTTCGCTCCCCCTTATCAGGAGAAGAGAGCCGGGCGCTCCCTGCGCATACGTTTCCTTCCTTTGAACCGGGAAACGTCCCTTTGTACTGCGCAACCAGTAAGAGTCCCGCTCTAACAAGCCGTTTGGTACGTTGGTTATCACGTTGCCAAACACGTCCACATTTAGCACGGAGCAAACGCACTCCCTTTCGGTTAACTCAGGCTTTGCCACATGCAGTTTTACAAGATCAGAAGTAGCCGACCTTTCCCCGAATTCAGAGGGGTCTGAGCCGTCCGCAAGCTTGACGGCCAAAGGAGCGAAGACGTCCCTGCCATGAAACGTTGCTGACGTTGCGTCAGTGTGTATCACGTTGTGCTCTGCAAGATATGCCGTTCCCTTGAACCATTCGTAAGCGTAGTTAAGCACCCCATTGTCCGGGGCAACGAACACGCTGCCAGAATCAGTTTCATAGATTACAATGCGACGGCCCGTGCCTACCGAGGGGTCCACTACCACTAAATGAACACAGTCTTTGGGCGTATATTTCGCAGCCACAGCTGACACGTACGCCCCCCTGAAAATGTTGTGTCTCCCAACCATGTGAGATATGTCTATCACGGAGATTTTTCCATCCCCCAGCTTTGCAATAATTGCTTTAACTACTCCCACATAGTGATCTTCGAGCCCGAAATCCGACGTAAATGCAATCCAGCGCCTTATCAAACTGGGTCGACTCCCGTATTCAGCACACAGTCTTAAACCACACTTCTTTGTTGTTATTCATAGATGCCGCCGCAAGATGTTGTCGAGATTCTGAAAGCCAAGTATGGCTACTCTACGTATCTTGCCGAAGCCATTTGGAATTCTCTTGGATCAAGCGCACTGACGTTTGCTGAGTCTGAAAGGCAACAGGTTCTCAAATCTATACGAGTAAACACGCTGAAAACCGATGCAAACACGCTTTTGTCACGTCTTGAGTACAAGGGATTCAAACTAAAGAAGGCAGAATGGACAAAGACTGGCTACTGGGTGCTTAAGGAGCCTGCTAGGCCCACGCTTGGCTCTACTGAAGAGTACCTCTGCGGCCATTACTTTATACAGAGCCTAGCATCAATCTATACTGTAGAAGCGCTAAACCCTCGACCGGGCGAGACCGTACTAGACATGGCCGCAGGTCCTGGAGGTAAAACAACCCACATATCACAGCTCATGGACAACACGGGGACAGTTGTTGCGGTTGAGCCTAAAAGAGATCGCGTCGCTGCGCTTAGGTCCAACATATCAAGAATGGGTTGCGAAAACACAGTCGTTTTACAGACTGACGGAAGAAATGTCCCAGAACTAGACGTAAAATTTGATAGGATATTGGTTGATGCGCCGTGCACGGGGACCGGTTTGATATCCCTATATCCTTCGTTGAAGACGAGGGTGACACATGAAGATGTGGAGGCCCTTACAGCGCTACAATCAGGTCTTTTGGAGGCTGCGACCAACGTGCTGAAGAAGGGGGGCGAACTAGTATACTCTACGTGTAGTATCCTTCCACAAGAGGGCGAACAGGTTGTTACGAGGGCCTCCGATGCTGACCTTAAGATTGTTCCGTTGACTCTTCCCCTTGCAACAGACGAAAAATATTCCACCACACCACTGGACGGGGCGGTTAGGTTCTACCATCACACTACATCGACTGAGGGGTTCTTTGTATGCAAGATGAGGAAAGAGTAGCAGTTTCTTGGCGTAGGCCCGATCGAGAAGAGCTGTCAGCTTTCACCGATGAATTGCGCAGCGCCTCCGCAAGTGTTCCGAACGGCTACACCTTCCTGATACACTCACTGGCCTATAGGGAGCTGTTTGCCTTTCCTCGTAAAGAGCTGTTTGATCTCGTATCCAAACTAATTTTGCGCAGAAAAGTGTACTCGGCCGGTATTTTCGCCGGAGCATTCAGGGGCAGGAGCTTCAAATTGAGCTTGGATTTGGCGGAACATCTATACAGGCTGGGATATTGGAAAAACGTACTAAAACTAAACGAACATGAATCTCAGGCCTTCCTCTATGGTAGAAACGTCCAGATTTCCAGTGAGAAGAACACATTTACAGGAAGACTCATAGTGCTTTCCGAGTCAGGAGACGTACTAGGACTTGGGGTGCTAGATCAGAGCGGAACCCAGGTTGTTAATCTAATGGACAAAGGGTGGTATTTGAGAAGGGGCGGATGATTTGGTTTGTTGTAATGGCTCGCCGCATTCAGCCGGCAAATTATAGACTGTCCTCTTCAGCAATACGTGTTGATTGTGCAGTGCTTCAGGATGTAATCATAGGAGAAGCCCAAAGCTTTTATCTTGAATGTCGAGTTGAAGTTGCTGACATATATGGCGCTCAAGAAGGGAGACTTTATACTCCTTGATTTCACGGCTAGAACAAAGGAAAACAACGAAGTCTTCGATACAACAAACAAAGATGTGGCCAAACAGGCAGGCATATTTAATGAAAAATATCCGTATGAGCCAGTTCCTGTGATAATTGGCGAAAAAATGGTTGTTGCGGGCCTTGAGAATGATTTGCTTTTGTCTGACCCCGGACAATCTCGTACCATAGAAGTTCCGCCGGAGAGCGGTTTCGGACTTCGAGACCCTGCTAAGATTAAGGTAATAAGTGAACGAGATCTTTTAAAGCGTAATATTAGGCCGGAGGCCGGTCAAACATTAGAGGTAAACGGTCAGACGGCTGTGGTGCGGAGCGTAAACGCTGGAAGAGTCCAGCTGGACTTCAATCATCCTTTGAGCGGAAAGACCCTGATTTATGAGTATACTGTAAGAAAAGTCGTAACAGATGATTTAGAAAAGGCACTTGAACTTGTTCACAGACTGGCTCCTTCCATTAAGAAAGAAAGCTTCGAGATAACGATCAACGATTCGGAAGCTCAGGTCAAGATCCCAGAAGAGATCCTTTATTGGGATTCGTTACAGGCCTTCAAAATAACGCTGGTACGGGACCTAATCAAATATATTGACCGGATAGAAAGCGTGGTTTTCATCGAAAGGTTTTCCTACAAGCGGTCCTCTGAAAATAAAGAAGAGGTAAAGTCAACTCAGGCGAGCACCGAGCAACCTACCGCCTAACCCTCAGCTCGAGAAGCTTGAACCCCCTCGGGCATTCCACCGTTGTTCCTTTGTCATGTAGTTTAACCCTATCACCGTTTTTAAGGCCGTTACACACGCAGTGAGTAAAGTTCTTGCAGAATACCCAGTCACATTGTATTTTGGAGTAGTTGACCAGAGCTCCCGGCATGACCTTGTGTTTTTCCATGTTTACTATGAGCTCAGCCTTTTCAACCACGACTGCCTTGGCGGGTAAGCCGGTTAGAGCACAGAAATGTTCTCCTGTTTTCACTTCTTTCACAGTGTACGTGTCGTCTTGGGTTAGATTATCCAGGCATGGCGCCCTAACAGGGCAGCTCCTACACTCGGGGCCAGGTTGTCGTGCGAACGTGAAGGTGTAGCCCAGCTTAGCCGTGCCAACCGGTACCATGGTGATGTTTACCCTCTTCTGGACGATTTGTTTGCCCGAGGGCCTGTATTCTGACGATACACTATTATCGTTCATAGACTAGGACTGTGGCGTTACTGTTTAATAAGTGGTAACATGAAAGATGTCGCTCAAGTCGATGCTTCCCCCACTTCGCTTAAGACTGCTTTTGCGCGTGGTAGCGTCATTCCTTCTGAAAGGATCGTAAGCCTCTCAGGTCTGATTTTTTGCGCGAACAGAAGTGCACGTAACACGAAGGCGTTGGGGATGCCGAGATCTTTCGAGTGATGGGGAATGTTCACTGCTTCGACCTTGTCAAAGACGCTTCTCCAGTCCTGTTTATGTAGTGCCAGAGATATTTTTGTCCCCAGAAGTACTCCGTATCCATGTAACAGTTTGTTTCCCATGAGCATATTCAAGGCGTGCCCAAACATGTGTTCGCTGCCGCTACACGGGCGGCTGCTTCCGGCTATCGCCATGGCTATTCCATTGCTTATCAGAGCTTCCAGAAGAGTTCTCACGCCGTCCCGTCTGAGCGCAACGATGTCTTCCAAGTTGGCCAAAACAAGCTTGGCAGACATCTCTGCAAGAGACATAGCGTACTCACCCACGTACTCGCCTTTCGATTGGGCCAGCCTGCTATCTAGCACCGAAGAGAACTTCGCCAGGACATCGCCCACACCGCTCATTGTGAGTTCGGTGGGAGAATTGGATATCAATTTTGAGTCTGCTATTATTATGTACGGCATCTGAACCCTTATGGAATGGGCTCCGTTGAGGCCGCTAAGTGATGCCTGAGGTGAGGCTATGCCGTCATGGGATGCGCTTGTCGGTATGCTGACGAAAGGAGTGGTAAGTCGATGAGCGACGACTTTTCCAACGTCCAATACTTTACCTCCTCCCAAGCCCACAACTACATCATATCGCCCCTTCCCGTTACTGATTCGCTCCACTTCGTTGATGCTAGCAGAAGCAACAACTGCGACTCTGTACCGGTACCCATGCTCGTGAAGCCCCACAAGTATTTTCTTCGCGTAGAGGGACAGGGTGTTTTTTCCTGTGAGCACGAGCGCATTTCTTCCTTCAAGGTGCTCCGAAAGTATCTTTCCGGCAGAGACGGCGACATCATCACCGACCACCACTTCTACTGGTAGCTTTATCGTGTGTGTGGAAAGCGGCTTATTCACTTAATCCAAGTCGAGTAGGGCTGCTAACTCAAAAACCTTAAGTAAATGCAAGAGAGAAAGTGCTCAGCACTTACGCCTTATTCGCAGTTAGCCAGATGTAGGTGCCACGTCCAGAGGGAATGTGTTTGTTAAACGTAAGAAAAGGTACTACGACCGTCGGTATAAAATGCAGAGATGGGGTTGTGCTTGCAGCGGATAAGAGAGCAACAGCAGGCTACGCTGTGGCCAATAAAGAAGTAGTAAAGATCGCAAAAGTGACTGATTTCTGCGCAGGCACCATCGCGGGCACTGTTTCGGAGGCGTTTGAAATCATGCACACACTTAGGGCCGAGGCTGCTCTATATGCTGTAAGAACTGAAAGACCCATAAGCGTCAAAGGAATAGCCAGTTTGGCATCTGAGATTCTTAATTCCCAGAAATTTTATTCTCTGCCAGTCCAACTGATACTCGGGGGATATGATACTGAACCCAGGCTGTTCATGATTGACTTCTTTGGCTCGTTAAGCGAAGAATCGTTCATAGCTTCCGGGTCAGGCTCCCCTGTTGCGGTAGGTGTTCTGCGTAACGCCTACACTGATACGCTGGATGTCCAGAAAGGCGTAGAACTTGCAGCCCAAGCCGTCAACGCTGCAATTGGCTGGGATCCTGCCTCCGGTGAGGGTATCACACTGGTAACAGTGGATAGTTCGGGTGCAAAGTATCTACCGTATAGTGGAGCTCCTCCACGTCCCAAGAGGCTGCCGGAATGACTCAACCGACAACCATTAAGAACCATTTAAGCCAGATACGAACTTTAATATTTTCAAGCTTTCCACCAGAAGGAGAGCTAAACAGAATCGAGTTTGAGGGGCCTGAAATAGCCCTATACTGCAAAAATCCAGCCGCGGTACTGAGCGGAGATGACGTAGTCAGGAAGATGGCCAAGATTCTAAAGAAACGCGTCGTAATAAGGACTGACCCTTCTGTCAGGAAGTCGGAGGCTGAAACAATAAGAATACTCGAAAAGATGATACCCGCTAATGCGGAGGTCAAGGAATACACGTTCAATCCTGATACTGGTGACGTCTTGGTTGAGGCTCTTCGTCCCGGAATTGTTATCGGAACAGGGGGCTCTGTTCTCAGGTCCGTTATAGTTGAAACCGGATGGCGTCCCGTTGTTGTGCGGGTGCCTGAGATTCGCTCGGGCATTGTGGCTTCTATGCTACGTGTTCTGAACACTGCGAGGGAATATAGGCAGAAATTTCTTAAAGAGGTAGGGGAAAGAATTCACAGACCCGCGGTTATAACAGAAGGCGCAATTAGGGTCGTCCCCCTGGGTGCGTTTGGTGAGGTCGGCCGGTCAGCAATACTCGTCGACACAGAGGAAAGCAAGGTTCTGCTTGACTGTGGATTAAAGGCGGAAGCCACGGACTTGGAAGAAGAGTTTCCTGCCTTTCATGCTCTCGACTTCCCCATTGAGGAATTGGACGCTGTCATCATAGCCCATGCACATATGGACCATCAAGGATCGTTGCCATATTTATTCAAATACGGTTTTCGTGGACCGGTCTATATGACCGCTCCCACGCGCGATCTCATGCTGCTGTCTCAAAAGGACTATATAGATTTGAAGCAGAGAATTGGCGAAACTCCTCCCTATGGTATCGAGCATGTCAAGAAGGCTATACTTCACACAATACCAGTCGACTGGGGTGAAGTGACTGATATCACGCCCGACATCAAACTAACGCTCACCAATGCTGGACATATTCTGGGCTCCTCTATAGTGCACCTGAACATTGGTGAAGGACGATATAACATCGTGTATACCAGCGACCTAAAGTATGCTCCAACAAGCCTGCTTGACAAAGCAAATTCGATGTTCCCGCGCGTGGACTGCCTGATAATTGAATCAACATACGGTGGTAGGGATAATCTAATGCCCAACCGTAAGGACGCTGAGGACAAGTTCGCATCAATAGTAAACAAGACTTTGTCACAGGGAGGGAAAGTTCTGATACCTACCTTGGCTGTGGGAAGAGCTCAAGAAGTCATGATGATAATCGCTGAAAAAATAACAGCCCAAGTCATACCTCCCATACCGGTATACTTGGATGGTATGCTCTTGGAAAGTACAGCTATCCACACGGCATATCCAGAGTTTCTTGCCGTAAACGTGAGGCGCAAAATCTATCAAGGCGATAACCCCTTCCTGCACAAATCTTTCGTAAGAATCGACGACGTGTCCAAACGCGACGAAGCGATTGGACAGGGGCCGTGCATTATAATGGCTACAAGTGGCATGATGACAGGAGGGCCGGTCCTGGAGTACTTCAAGTATCTTTGCGAAGATGAACGGAATTCACTTGTCTTCGTAAACTATCAGGCTGAAAGCACTCTGGGTAGAGCTATTCTGAAGGGACTAAAAGAAGTCACTCTGCCTAACGGCTCTTCCAACGCAGGAAAAACCTATTCGGTGAAGATGGGGGTCTACAGCATCGAAGGATTTTCTGGACATTCAGATAGGGCTGAGCTGGTCAGGTATGCGGCAGCCATACGCCCTCTAAAACATGTATTCATAAATCACGGAGAACCGAGCAGGTCAGCTGAATTGGCCAAAGAAATGCGTAAGGTGTTCATGTACGGCAGACAGAGACCGCAGATAAGCACGCCTGCGAACCTAGACGCTATAAGATTGCGTTAACGACCATTACGGTTTCTTATTGATCCAAGCGTACGTTCTTAGCTTCTTTGATCGTCCGAAACCACAGTGCGAACACGCGTGCCTCCTCAGGCTGTAGGAGTGTCTGCCGCACCTACGGCACCGAATATGGCTTTTAGACCGTCCTCTTTTACCCTGAGACGATGTGCCCTTCATTAGAGATCATCTTCATTTGGGGCTGGGCGAAATAAGTATCACGTTGTCTCCTCTGACTATTATGGTCCCCAGATTGCGTGTCTTATTATCGTCATGCATTTCCTGAGCTTCCTCGATAAGAAGATTCAGATGCTGATCGAAGCTTTTCATCCTGCCTCGCACGTATCTTCCCCCTCTAAGTTTTACCAGGACGATCGAGTTGAGGGCTTCCCCCAGAAGGGTCTGCGTGTTCGCTTCCGCCATTTCTCATCACACGTCTTTGGGGCGGCTATTAAGCTTAGCCGAGAGAGGTTAGGGCACCACAGGGTTTTTCTGTGTGCTCCCTAAGCACACTTTATGAACCTGATTCTACACCCCCTGAGCAAAAAGGAGGCTAAGCCTTTCATCCTCTTGTTTACGCCCGCAGGCCTACTGGTAGACAACGCGTCCATCTGGGCGGCTCGGGTTGACAAGCATACTACTGTGTACTTCTTGAATAAGCAGTCACCTGTATGGATAGAGACTTCCGAGTATTCTTTTCCCTACATTGGTGTGGCTGAAAAGTTTGCGCAAACTCTTTCCGAAGTATGGGTAGACGACGGGGCTGCTGAAAGGGTCGCCTTGGGAGCTGATCTGATGGCTCCTGGCGTAGTCCGCCATAAGGATACGACAAATAGGCTTACGTTGATCAGGAGGGCTGATGGGGCTGTTATAGCCGTCGGAGCATGGGTTGAGAACTATTTGGAGGCGCTTAGACAGAAACACGGCAAGGTTGCTTTAAACATACATTTTAACGGTGACAGACTAGACCGAACGCTAAAACAGGCTCTGTTGTAGCCGTTTAGTAAAGAAGGCTTAAATTGAGTGTATGCGAGTTCTATGGAGTAGGGGCCGTAGCTCAATTGGCAGAGCGCCCCCTTGGCGTGGGGGAGGTTCCGGGTTCAAGTCCCGGCGGCTCCATTACCTTGCGAAAGGATCAATGTCGCTCCGATGATTCTCAGCTCGGTATGAAACGTTGCATTCCGGTTATTATACGATGCCTTTCACTTAAAATTCATGACGAGTCTAATGGATGACTGCTTGCGTCGTTGACTGCAGGGAACACGCCCGTTTACTGGAACAAGAATCAATCACATTCCGATGCTGCAAAATTGGTGTTGCCTTCTTGGATGTTGACAGGTGACGTTGGCGAGGAGAGATTGGGGGCCTGCTTTCTATAACAGAGATGCTTGGATGTCGACGCAACTTTGTTGAGGGGTAGAATAGCGGTGATGGAACATTTATTTGGAGCCCCCGAATGGCAGTCGGGCTGTTTATGGCGGCACAGAATCTTTTTTCAAACATCGGGCAAACCCAGAATCACATATTCAAAAATAGGGCCGCTATGGTTTCAGACTTCGTGCCTCTGACATTGCCCCACCGTGAAAACGAGATTCGCCGTCTTGCACAGATTGTGGCACCCGCACTGACGAGCACAAGGCCTAACAATGCCTTTATGTATGGTCTTACGGGTACGGGAAAAACAGCAGTTCTCAAGTATGTTCTTAAAGTGCTGATCGATGAGGCTGGAAAGCGCGGTGTCGGTGTAGAAGTCGCGTACGTAAATGGTAGGAAAGACGACACTGGTTATAGAGTGCTTACGCAGATAGGTCGTCAACTTCACCTTAGCCTTCCATTTACGGGGCTATCGGTCTCTGAAGTGTATTCACGAATAGTGGAACATATCGATAAGATTGGCAAAATAGTCGTTATATCGATAGACGAAATTGATAACCTTGTAAGAGAGAATACTAGTAACCTTTTGTATAAGATAACCCGTATTAATAGCGATTTAGTAAAAGCGCAGGTTTCCCTTATAGGGATTACCAACGACTCCCGTGTGTTGGAGTCTCTGGATCCTCGTGTCAGAAGCAGTCTCGGTGAGGAAGAACTTGTGTTTGCGCCATACGACTCTGACCAACTCAACGACATACTGCAGGTGCGTGCTTTGGACGCCTTTAATCCAGGTGTGCTTGAAGAAGGTGTAATCCCGTACGTTGCTGCTTTGGCTGCCAAGGATCACGGTGACGCCAGAAAGGCAGTGGATCTCCTGAGAAAGGCGGGCGAGGTGGCGGAGCGTAACGGTGATAGGTTTGTGGAAACCGGTCATGTAAAGCAGGCCCTTACTGAAATAGAGACTGATACTGCGCTCGAAATTCTGGAGAAACTTCCGTTTCATTCCAAGCTGGTTCTCGCCTCAATAGTAAAGCTAAGCCAGAGCAACAGAAATGTAATAACTGGAGATGTGTACGCGATGTATCTGTCCATGTGTTCGAAGCTTGGCACTGAAATACTCACAGCCAGAAGGATCAGTGAAATAGTTAGTGAGCTGGACATGGTAGGAATCATCAGTACAAAAATATTGAACAGAGGAAGATTTGGGAGAACCAAAAAGATCCTAGTGAACGTGGATCCCAAAAACATCTGGGTAATGCTCTCAAGGGATCCGCTGTTGGCTACTCTTTAGATAAATAGTAGTGATCGCGGTAGATAAATACTGGTGATCGCGGTGAACTTTCGGCATACCACTCGAGGCTTACATCTGCTTGCAGAACTTTATGGTTGTAGCATACCGGCTATCTCTGACGTGGAGAAGGTTCGGCAGACACTTGTCGAGGCAGCCAAGGCGGCTGGCTCACAGCCTGCTTACGAGCACTTTATGCATCTAAAGCCAGGCGTTACGGGAGTGGTTGTCGTTACAGATTCTCATCTTTCTGTTCATACGTGGCCGGAAACCGGATACGTCTCACTGGATGTGTATATGTGTGATCCGACTTGTAGACCGGACGTATCATTAAGCATCGTGTGCGGCGTGTTCAAACCCGCTTTCAAACAAGTTATGCTAGTGGAACGCGGAGTTAAGGGTCACCTAAGGCTGCTGAAGGAACCCGAGGTTCAAGTCTAAAAGAAGATGTTGGGTGTATCCCGATGTACGTGGTTGATTGGCTGAACGAATCAGTTGGACAGGTGTTTAAGATTGATCGAGTTCTTGTCTCAGAGCGTACCTTATATCAGGAAGTCTTAATCTGTACCATTCAGCAGCTGGGAAAGGCCTTATTTTTAGACGGCCAGCTTCAAAGCACGCAGTGTGATCTAGAAAAATACCATGAGGCACTGACTGAACCCTCTTTGCGAGCGGTCAGAGACAAACCTGCCACTCTTGTAATCGGAGGCGCTGAAGGTGCGACTGTCAGGCATGCCCTTGGGTATTCGAGAACTGTGACCATGGTTGACATAGATGAAAGGTTGGTTGAGCTATGTAGAACATATTTGGAGGAGTTTCACAGTGGGGCCTTCGCTGATACCAGACTAAACCTTGTTTTCGAGGATGGGGCTCTGTATGTAACTAATTTGAATGCGAAGTTCGACGTGGTCATAGTTGATGGTACCGATCCTTCCGACAGGCTTCCTGGCTCAAATCTGTATACAAAGGACTTTTACGAGAAGATTAGGAGCATAATGAATCCAGACGGAATTTTTGCGACTCAAGCGGGCTCAACCTTTTACCGCCGACGAGAATTTGACTTAGTCAGGGCGAGAGTGGAGGACGTGTTTTCTCATACGTTGGCATACAAGGCCCTGGTACCTTCGTACTGTGATGAGTGGGGGTTTGTCCTTGCGTCGCCTTCTCCCATTCCGGCATCTTGTCTCGACACACTGCGGGCGTTGGGCTGTACCACTGTGTAGTATCATAAGGCACATATATCTCGAGCCCGAAACCGTTATCCTGCCGGGGTGGCCGAGTGGTTAAGGCGGCAGACTCGAGATCTCGGACCAGATATCTGCTGGTCCTTCGGGCCGCGCGGGTTCGAATCCCGTCCCCGGCGTCTCAGCTAACACCAGAAGACAAGTAGGGTCGTCCGACATCCTAATATTAAGTCGTTAGGTATGAGGCATGCTTTAGTCTTGATAGAAGTTAAGATCACTGAAGACATAGACCTGCGGGGGAAGAGGTTTGTAACAGGTTTCCAAGGAATAGGGCTGGTCGGGTATGTGTCTGTTAGACACATCATAAAGTCGTTGAAGCCCAAGAAGATAGGATACATTATGAGTGACTCAGTGCCGCCTGTTGTTTCTGCTGAAGGAGGAAGCGTAAGGCTCCCTTTTGAACTTTATAGCAAAGGAGAACTAGTTCTGCTTTCGCTCGAGTCTTTGCCTGTCTCACGTGAGATGCAAAAATTTTGCAAAGGTGTTACAGACTGGGTTATTAAAGTAGGTCTAAGGGATGCTCTCCTCATAGGTGGGTTGGACGCGTCGTTTGCAACGGACGGCAACGGCCAGGATTACAGAATTTTATGCACTTCAGCGGCAAGACCGCTGATTACAGGATTAAGAACACTCGAGGACGGCTTATTCGTCGTGGGGCCTTTGGCTCTCTTTATGTCCATGTTCGAATACAACGACTTCCCGGCAATTGCCGTGTTGCCATACGCGTCCAGAGATAGGGCGGATCCACGTGCTGCCGCTAAGGCCATAGAGTTCATCAATGATATATATGGTGTGGACGTTAATACAGAAGAACTTATCGCCGATGCAGAAAGCATTGAAGAGGAATTGAGGCGGCACGCCGCAGCTGAAACACACGGAAACGACGAGTCACTTGGCTACATCAAGTAGCTCAAAATGCTTCGCTAGCGTATGTTTAACTGCATCGTAGTATTGTGAAGAGCCATAGAACACTACGCGACGCACGTTTGTCCTTCTTAGCGCAGAGGCTATCATCCTAGCATTTAGCCTCGTTTTATCGACCATTGTCTGAAAAACCGGATAGACTTCCGTAAGAGTTACAGGCACTATGCCGTAAAAAGGATGCAGATATGCTGGGTAGCCGCCGATTTCTTTGGCTATCTTTGCCGCACGTGGCCAAACAGGTTTTTCCCAAGGTGGTGGAAACACTATCAGTTTTTCAATTTTCTTTCTTTGTAGAAAGAGCTCAATTCGCCTTCTGAAAAGTTGAAACTCAGGACGACGACCGTTCCCTGCGAACATTCCGCTCTTGTTTACACCTTGAACGGGATGGTTCTTGACGAGAATGGATTCGTTTTTAAGGAGCTCTGCCAGCGCCTTCCTTAGCGAGGGGTGTGCCTCGGATCTAAGTCGTAGCAGATCCCAGAGTGTACCATATCTTATGGCCTGCCTGATCGTACGTAACTCTTGGGCGATGGCCCATAGATTATGCTCAGCGAGACTCTTTTGTCGCCTGTCCGGTGGCTGTAGCCTCAACTCGGCTGGCGTGGTCTTTGAACAGATGTTGCACACGCAAGGAAATTCGTTCAAATCCTCAAGCCTGTATGTCCTAAAGGAGGTAAGGTATCGGTCACCCTTTGCAAAAAGTGCGTATGACGCAGAGTCGAAGAGATCGATGCCGAGTGCTACGAACAAGGAAAGTGATGCGGGGTGACCAGCGCCGAACAGGTGGATGGGTCTAGAAGGGGGAAGTCTGCGCTTGGCAGTTGTTATCATCTTAACTATTTTTGCATAGTCGTAGCCTTCCAGAAACTGGGTTGGGCTTCCCAAAGCGTATATGTGAAACGGTAACTCTGCCATTCTTGAGGCGCACTCCGAAACGAGGCCCGAATATTGGCCTCCTTGAACTGGTCCAACCCATAGAATGTCTTCGGCTCTCTTTTGGTTGAAGAATCTTCTGGCATTTTCCAGCGTGCTCTGTACTGTTTTACGAGCTTCCCTGTATCCGGGTTTTGCTCCTGTAGGTGTGTCCAGCATGACGCCTATATCCACGTTAATCCGCTCCTGTAGTTCTACTACCTCGCGTTGCGAGACAGAGATGTTTCCGTATTCTAGAAGCTGGTAGGCGCCCGAATCCGTCATAACCACGCCGTCAAAGTTGATGAATGAGTGTATGTCGGTCACGTTCTCTTTCCGTTTCAACAGGAGGTAAGCGTTGGTGATAACAGCCTCGAAGCCCATAGACCTGATTGTGACGGGGTCGACTAGTTGACGTCTCTTATCTATTACAGGAAGAAGCGTGGGGGTCAATATGCGGCCCCGCTTGGTTGCAAGGTGCCCAATTCTCCCCCCCAAATTTGTATAGGCTATCTCGAATATTTCATCTGGAAGTAGAGTCTTCACAGAATATGCCCGAGATTATATTTGTTTGGATTCCTTTTGAAGCTTGTCGACTAGCTGCCTGACTCTTTCTGCTATTGGGCCTACCCCGTCGACTTTCCCATCAGAAGAAACCTTTACGCGGTCTGCGATAATGATTGTATCTGTGTCTTCAAGGTATCTCACATTGTTGGGATATATTTTTGAGAGTTGTTCTGCAAGTGATTGTGTGGGTAAACCTGATTCCTCAAGTTGAACCTCAGTCACGCTTGTACCATTTATCACTAGCCTAGGTATTCTCTTGGACTCGGATGTAAGTTCTTTAGCATCAGTAAGACAAACGTGAAGGCTTTCAGGGTCTAAGGCAGCGAGTGTGCCTTTGTATTTTTTACCCGACGCCACCTTTACGGTTACCTGTTTATTCAACATCGTTCTTGTTTCGGAGGCGATCGTGCGGAGACCTATACTCATTTTTTATCTTTTTGTGTAAACGGAGAATAGTATTAAGTTTGTCGCAATCAGGTGTCGAATAGTTTCAGTACGGGGTGCCAGTATTTGAATTTCAGTGGACAGTATTTCGCGTTTTTACGACAGAACAGTCCGCACCATTTAAATTAAATCTTGTTCGAAATTTTTATTACCTGAACATAGAAGACATCTGCTGCTCATGAGTGTGCACAAATGTCCCGAGTGTGGTGCTAACCTGGTCACCGACGACGCCGGTCAATCTGTTTGCTCTGTATGCGGCCTTGTTGTAGACGAGGTGAGATTTTCAGCCGAGGAAAAGTTTTCTGAAAGATTCTTTGAAATCGATTCTAGACTATACGGAGAGTACGCGACTTCGGTCGTACCAGGCTCGTTTGTAGGAGGCACGACTAAGGCGCTTGCCTTGTCAAACATGAAGGCACTTGGTAAAAACAGTACATACCTTAGAGGGGTTGACCTAATACGCCAAGTTTGTGCTGGACTCCGTATAAGCAAAAACGTTGAGAAACGGTCAATCTATTTGCTTGGGCCGGCTCTAAACAGTATAGGCCGAGAAATGAAAATGACTGTCAGTTCAATTGCTGGCGGAGCATTACTTTACGCGCTTCGAGAAGAAGGAGTTCCTATTTCATTTAAGGAACTCTACAATTATATCAAATTTAAGGGAAAAAGAATTACAGCCTCTAAAATGGTCAAGGCTTACCGGAAAATTGTGATGCTGGTGGGCAAAGAACCTCCTAAAAGCACTCCTGAGGCCTTCGCAAACCGAATAGTCAACCTCCTTGCAGAACATATAAGAACTGACTTTGTGCATAAAGAATTGATTGTGGGCGACCTCCGCAACAAAGCTCTACGGTGTATCAGAAATCTTCCCGAAAATCTGAGTATGGGCAAAAACCCGTATGTTCTCGCTGCCGGAGCAGTGAGATACACGCTTGTTAAAAGTGGTCTGGATAAACTAATAGAGACTTTTACTGACGCACAGTTTTCCAGCATAGTTCATGTGACCGAATACAGTCTGAAAGAATACACTAGGATGTTTGAACAGGCCTCTATTTCGTTCGATTAGCTAGCTTTAACAGTGCGCCAGCGACATCGCCGCCCGAATCAATCAGAGCGCGCCTAGCCTCCTCTTCTGAGCAGCCTGCCTGAGACATTACGAACTTTAGGTCTTGAGGATCAAGCTCAGGCCCTTGAGCCGTATTTTCAGATTGCGTTGATCCGCCCATTACTTGGTATACTGTCTGCCCCTGTATCGTCATCTTAAGAACCTGAGGATGCGAAATAACAATTTTCCTTGATTGGCTTAGTATGATTACCTGATCTGCTTCGATCAATTCTTGGGACCCGAGTCCCATTTGTCGCATTAGCTTACGCATATCACTATTATTAAGCCGCACCAGAGAGCAACCTCGAACCGATTCTGGTCCTGACAAGGACTCCCCTGTTAAAGAACTTTGCTTCTCTAGGGAGAATCACAAGTTGGCCGCATGCCAAAGGCACGTCGTCAGACGATATAACGATGACGTCTTCGCCTACGTAGTGCTTCCCCGTATATTCAGCTAAATGTTTACAAAACATATCTTTGCCTTCTGCGACGAAGGAGGCGGCTTGGTCGGTAATGACGAGCTTTTTCATGAGGGCAACTCCTTTAAGAAGCATGAGTCCTTCTTTTTCCAGTATCAGATAACCGTCTTCTCTGAAGACGGCAACTGGCCCTCGTTCATTCTCAACGATTCGTGGTCTGCCAGTCCTCGGTGATTTTCTTATCTCTAAGCGACGGGAGCACACAACGTCTCCCACCGGTTCCCAATATAGGAAGTCCAAAAGGTCATGAATTTTCTGTAGATAGGGCTCTGCTTCCGGGTCCAACTTACATGTATAGTTCTCCAGACTTCGCTTTAGTCTCTTTCTTGAGGACTGTTGAGACTGCTTGTCTGAGATCCGCGTTTGATACAGATCTAACACCTCTACGAATTGCCGTTAAGCCTGCTTCAAGCACAATCGATCTTATATCGGCTCCGCTTGCTCCTTCAGTGATTGCCGCGAGGTCTTCAAGTCTGGCTCCTTCAGACATCTTTAGGTTTCTTGTGTGAACCTTGAAAATTTCAATTCTCTCTTCGTATGAAGGAAGACCAATTTCAATTATTCTATCAAACCTTCCAGGCCTGATAAGTGCCGGGTCCAAAATGTCGATTCTGTTCGTAGCGGCCAAGACCTTTACCTCACCAAGTGGGTCGAATCCATCCATTTCGCTGATCAGCTGCATAAACGTCCGCTGGACCTCCCGTTCGCCACTTGTACCAATGTCCATTCTGCGAGCCCCCACTGCATCGATTTCATCAATAAATATGATTGAAGGCGACTTCTCTCTCGCCAGATCAAACAGCTCTCTGACCACTCTAGCACCCTCTCCTATAAATTTCTGAACAAGCTCGGACCCAACAGTGCTAATGAATGTAGCATTTGCTTCAGTGGCCACTGCCTTGGCCAAGAGGGTTTTGCCTGTTCCTGGCGGACCAGATAACAGAGCTCCTTTGGGGGGCTCTACCCCAACTTCTTTGAACAAGTCGGGGTTGATTAAAGGCATCACAACCAATTCTTTAAGTAGTCGAATCTGGTCACGAAGGCCTCCTATGTCCGTGAAGCGCACACCAGGCTTTTCGATGACTTCCATGGCTTTAACATACACATCTTGCAGCTTGGGGAGAAGTTCAACTACCGCGGAGCCTCTTTGGTTTAGGGCTACGCGGACACCTGGCTTCAGCGCCTTCGCGTCTATCCCTTGCGAAACATAAACTATCAGGTTGGGCCCATTAGAGCTATGAACAACCACCCTACCATCCTGCAGCGTTTCGACTATGGCTGCTTCAACAAGAGGTGAGGATCTAACCTGTTCCAGCTCCCTCTTCATATATTCCAGGTCTCTTACGTAATGCTCCCTTTCTATCAGTAGAGAAGCTCTCTCGGCTTCTAGTAGTCGAGTCCTATTTTCCAGTTCCTTCAAGCGTACATAGAGTTCTTGTTGCGCTCCTTCACTGCTGGAATTAGTGGCTGAGCGCGCGTTATCGAACTCACTCATAACTCTTTCTCACACCGTAGGCTAAACCCTATTATTCAGGGGACAATATAAGGTATGGGCAGTAGTAATGGATTATTACTGCGAGCTTTGCGGAAGAGCTTCGAGAGAACCTCTTGTCCCATTGATGTACTTCAATGAAAGACTCATGGTGTGCGTCGATTGCAAGAAGGCGGATATGAAGAGGACTCCGACGCGTGTGGTATCTGGAGGAGGACGCGTGCCTCGTCCTAAACAGGTAAGCAGGCCAAGACAGGAGCCTCAAGAACTCCCCGACCTGCGCGAGGAGTTCGGGGCACTGATCAAAGAGAAACGCGAGAATATGGGGTTAACCATACAGGAGCTTGCAGCCAAGGTTGGAATAAAAGAGAGCATTATGAGGAGAATCGAAGCTGACAGGTTTACACCCGATATCGAAACGGCCAGAAGGATTGGGCGCTTTTTACATCTCGAACTTGTTACCGAACACGCAGAAGATAAACCAGTGACCATATCTACCCAGTCCGAATCTGAACTGGAATTGAGACATGTTGCACGACTTAGACAAAGGGCCGAAGAATCTTCTGAGTAACGCCTCGGTTGTGGTTCTGAGACTAAATCATCGCCACGTCAGAGATGAACGTCTCACCACACATGTAGGGCTAACAGCAAGGGCCTTTGGTGCTGACGGGGTTATAATTGCCGACACGGCCTCGACTGAATTGATAAAGTCTCTCTACGCAGTGACCAATGAGTGGGGCGGAAGCTTTTGGGTTCTGGACGGGCTTCCAGCCTTGGAAACCCTAAGGGAATGGAAACGCAGCGGTGGGCTTTCGGTGCATCTGACGATGTACGGAGAGCCGTTGCATAAAGTGATTCCTGAAATCTATTGGTCGCACTGGCTACATGATAAAAGAATTATCGTAGTCGTAGGATCCGCCAAAGTTGGTTCTGAAATATACAGGGCCTGTGACTATAACGTCGCAATTGGAAATCAACCTCACTCTGAAGTTGCCGCGCTCGCTGTTTTTCTCTATGAGCTTGGTGCCTATAGGAAAATGGGAGAGGCTTTTAAGAGTGGAAAAGTAATACTTCCACGTCTCGAGGCTAAGGGGAGGATAAAAGCTCATGAAGAAACTTAACGAAGAAGACCTAAATTTACTCGCGTTGGCATATGTACTGACTGGCGTGGAAGGTTTCGCTGTGATGCGCTACATTGCTGAGCACAAAGAGGCAACAGATGACGACCTCAGCTTGGCCTTTAAGGTAAAGCCAAACGTCATCAGACAAACAATTTACAGTTTGGAAAAAAATCATCTTATAGCGTTTAGAAAGGAAACCGATATGAAGACGAACTGGGTAACATTCTATTACCGAATTAACTCGGGATATTTTAGCAATCACACCGATTACAAGAAAAACAAAATACTTGAAAAGATAAGGAAACGTTACGAATACGAAAAGGGACACACGTTTTTTTCCTGCCCGAACAAGTGTGGAAGGGTTGCGTTTGACGAGGCATTCGAACTCAATTTCAAGTGCAACAAATGCGGCCAAATACTAACCTTGGACGACAACTCACCCGCGATAATGTTCTTGGAAAAAGTGCTGGCTAAGGCTATTTCACAAGAGAAGGAACCTGCCCCTACACGCGTGAATCATCAAGATCACCATAAACAACCCCATCGACACCGATCAAAAGCGTAGTCCATCGAGACCTGCCCTTACACAGCCTCCGCAAAATAGGAACGCGTCCACGTGAGATCGTTCCTCCTCCCACGAACCTGTTAAAAGGTGGAATGATTACGGCTTGGCTTGGCTTCCCCCTCCTCCTTTTCATAAAGAGCCAAACAAATTCTCTCTTTGGACCAATTTTAACCGATGGATGAACGTGGGCTGAAACTACGATATCAGAGACCAGCACTTCATCTGGTACGCGGTGCCCGTGAAATATCCCTATCTGTTTTCCATTCTCATAAGTAGTATAGCTGTCCACGCACTCAAAGTCAGCCACGCTCTCAACCAGGCCGTCGTGGTTGCCCTTAACCAAGACTGGAGTGATCGAATGTTCTCTTATCGAGTGTGCGAACTTCTTGATCATAGTAACTTCAAGCGCTGTTGGATACTCTACTGAGTCTTTTAGATCGCCTGCAATTATGAGCTTGCCCACCGAGACCCTACTCATAAGAGATTCAAGATACTCCATGTTACGCTCAAAAATAGTTTGGCTAACAGTCTGGTTTCGTGTTTCTTGCCCCAATCCGAGATGAAGCTCAGCCAAGACCAGTTCCCTAGCGTCTTCAATCAGAAGCGCACGATCGCTTATAAGTGGACGGAGCGTATCTATTCCTGCAGAATAGTGAACTATAAGAATTTAGAACTTATCATGAGTCGGTACTCTGACCTGCTCAAAGAGGACGAGCAAGATTTTTGGGGGGAACTACCACCAAGGCTCTCCGTGTCACTGCAAAATGCCTTGGATGGAGGAAAGATGAGTGTGGTAACAACCAACGAGCAAAGGGCCGTTGTAAAGAGTGCAGATAGATTTTACAGTGTATTCAGATACTATTTCTGTTCTTGCGAAAGCTTCTTCGTCAGAAATGTTGGCAGAGGCTCCCTGTTACCATGTAAGCATCTCTTGTATTTGCTCTACCTTGACGTCGGTAGCCATGGAAGCAAACTCGTCAAGTAATATGGAAGAAGCGGTTTCATTCTCTCGGCTCTATATCTCCTTCACTCAGGGAGAAAGCCACGATGACCAAGATGATCACAAAAGATAAGACTGTGGCCAAGTAGTATAGGTCTGTCAGATTCAGCACTTATTTCACCGGTGTGCGAGGTAATGGGACTAATAGGTTTTGGGGTGGATGATTCTGGATAAGAGGCTCGCGCTAGAACCTAAACTCGAAGCGATCGTAGATTCTCTGTTCACGAACTTCACGGAACCTCAGGTAAGAGCATTCGACCGCATAATTCAGGGAGATAGCGTTGTACTCTGCAGCGAAACAGGCTCTGGTAAGACGGAGGCGGCGCTCATCCCCATTATCCATCTTCTGCTTTCCAAAGAACGACCCCCAGGCACGTCTGCGGTGTACATCACTCCTCTACGCGCCCTTAACAGAGACATAGAGTATAGGCTACGAAAGCTTACTCAGGCACTTGGGCTAACGCTGGGCACTAGACACGGAGATACCAGAACAGCCGAAAGAAAGAAGATGAGGGAGAACCCGCCTGATATACTCGTAACTACGCCCGAAACCTTTCAAGCTCTTATAACCGAGGAAACCAACCTTAGGAACTTTCGCAACGTGAGGTTTCTCGTCGTTGACGAGGCAAACGAACTAATACAGTCCAAACGGGGTACCCAGTTAGTTCTGGGAATAAACAGGTTCGAAAACTACCTGTCCAGGAAAATCCAGATCATATGCCTTTCGGCTACAGTGAAGAGTGGGAGGTTCGTAAACAATTACTTCCTTAACGGTTCGGGGAAGGTAATTTACATTGGGTCGACTAGACGCTATGATATTCTTCTGGATGTGCCGACAAGCCAAAATCAGCTCTCCTCAATTGTAAAGGCCGTCGAAAGACATCTTGAGGAAAGATGTATAGTATTCACGAACACGCGCCAACTTGCTGAAAGCATTTCACGCACAATAGACTCCAAGGGAACGGCCGTTAACATCGCAGTACACCACAGTTCTCTCTCTCAAAGTGAAAGAATTGCGGTGGAGCAAAAACTAAAGAAGGGACAGGTTCAGGCTGTTATTTCAACTTCCTCTCTCGAACTGGGTTTGGACTTGGGAGCAATCAGAAAAGTTGTCCAGGTCGCATCACCCAAAACTGTTGAAACTTTGGCCCAAAGGGTCGGCAGGTCAGGTCACGGCGCCAAGAAGACCTCGGTGGGAGTCATTGTTGGGATAAACCAGTTAGACCTTCTGGAAAGCGCTTCTATTGCAAGGCTGCTTTTGAAGAGATGGATGGAGCGCCCTACCTCGTTCTCGAAGCCTTTCGATGTGCTCGCACACCAGCTGGCGGGTCACCTGCTCGTGGTCCGAAGAACGAAGGCGAGTGACATGTTTGACCTGGTAACCTCGTGCTATCCCTACAGGGACCTAAGCATGACTGAGTTTGAAGGCGTGCTCGAACATCTAGTAAAGAACAGAGCTGCCAGAATCGATGGCGAATATGTTGCAAGGTCTTCTAGGACCAAGAGCTATTTTTACCGTCATCTAGGCACAATAATCACAACCCGCCAGTTCCAGGTGTTTGACCTTGCTACTAGGGCGTCGATAGGGTCGCTTGATCCAAGCTTTGTTGAAAAATTCTGTGAGCAGGGAAAAGTTATAGTTTTGGGTAAAAGATCGTGGGAAATCGTTTCGATTGACTTTGGCGCTCATACTGTGAACGTACGTAGAGGCGCAGGCTCCACCGCTACTGTTCCCGCATGGACTGGTGACGTACTGCCGGTCGACGACTATGTGGCAAAAGGCGTCTTCGATATCGTTAGGTCGAAGAAGCGTGGCAAGGTTCTTGCCGAATTAAGACTGAGTGAGCAAGCGAAGCAAGCACTTAGCTTGGTTCCACCAGTACAGAATCTTCGTTCTGACGTACTGTACCTGGCCCTTATACATGGAAGGTCAAACGTCCTATTCGCTCTCAGCCCCCTCGGCACACGCGGAAACAGAGCCATGTCTCTGCTGTTGCAGGAGTTGCTTTCTGAACAATACGTTGATTCAAGCGCTTACCCCAGTTCTGTCGGTACTCTGCTGACGCTTGCACCGACGCCACAGGTCTCCGCGGTCGCAGAGAGACTTACCTCGTTAACCGAAGAAGAGGCTCGTAGACTCATCCAAGTTGGAGCGATGAGATATGGCAGATTCACCGACAGGCTGTTTAGGGTGGCTGAACGCCTCGGCTTCGATGTCGAGGAAATCACGGAAAAGCTAGGAATCAGAAGAACACACGCAGTGTTATCCAACACCCTAGCAGGATCCGAGACCCTGAAGGAGCTGTTTGATGAAGTTTTAGACGTGCGCGAGGTTCTGAAAATTATAAAAAAGAAGGCTGTGGTAGTAATTCAGGAAGAGGGTGCGCTATCCAAGCTAGTTGACACTATCGTCTCATCAATGCATATTGAGGCAGGGTCAGAAAGCGAATCAGATGTTTTAAGCGCGGCCAAAACCAGACTCGAAAACAAACTTTACCAAGTCGCGTGCCTGAGCTGCTTCAACTTTCAAACACAGAGAAGAGTCAGGGAAATTAATGAAGGGTTCTCATGTCCGAAGTGTGGTTCGAAATACATGGGATTCGTCTCCCAGAATGGGTCTGAACTCAGACGCGCACTAGAATTGATAAAGACAGGCAAGACAGCCTCGGAACCCAGCCTGGCCCAGCTTCAAAAAGAACTCGTTGAAAGCGCCACCATATACCTTGACTTTGGTCGGCGCGGGCTGCTGGCTCTAAGCGGGTTTGGCGTCGGCCCCACAACCGTCAAAAGGATACTGAGAAAAAGAGTGGAAACCGAAACCCAGCTCGTATCAGAGATCTTAAAGGCAGAGCAGGACTTTATTAGGACTAAAGAGTTCTGGAGTTGATTGTAATGGGCGGCAGGAAGAGAAAACGTCAGGTCCCACTTCGAAAGAAAAGGACGCCACCTAAGGTATTCAGGTGCCCTGTCTGCGAGGGTTTTCCGCTTCGCATGATCCTTTCTAAGGAGGGAAGCGTAAATGCAAGGTGTGCTTACTGTGGATTCAGCCTAGATTTCACAGTCAACCCAGGCTCGGAGCCCATAGACGCGTACTCCAAACTGATGACCATTGTCGAAAGTGGCAGCCATGGGCAAAGTGCTTGATCTGATAGTTGGTTCCAGGCTGAAAGGACCAATCCTCTTCGGCCTAGTGGACCCGGCAACACTCCTTCGGAGCTCGCAGATACTGAAAGTACTCGAAACCTACGGCAGCGTGTTTGACTTTATCCTTGTTGGAGGGAGCACAAGTGTTTGGCAGACTCAAGTAGAAACTTCGATAGCGGCAATCAGAAGCAGAACAAACAAACCGATAATAATCTTCCCTGGCGGACTAACCAATCTCACGCCGATGGCGGACGCCGTATTATTCATGTCCCTTATGAATTCTTCAAACACGTTCTATCTTGTTGAGCAGCAGTTTCAGGCCGCCCCTATCATAAGGCAAATGGGTCTAGAGCCGATTTCCACAGCTTACATAATTGTCGGACAGGGTGGGACGGCAGGATACGTAGGACACGCAAGGCCTATACCCTATGAAAAGAAGGAGCTGGCATGCGCTTACGCCATGGCTGCTCAATATTTCGGCTTCAAACTTGTTTACCTAGAGGCTGGTTCCGGTTCCGGCCAACCTGTTCCAGCAGAGCTCGTCTCGGCCGTTAAATCTAGCGTCGATATACCCGTGATCGTCGGTGGAGGTATCAGACGTATAGACCAGTATGAGGAAGCCGTGACCGCGGGCGCTGACGGTGTGATACTTGGAAATGTCTTGGAAAACTTTGATGAGGCAAAACTGCTTCTGGAACCCATACGCCAGCGCCTAGCCGGAAGATAGATAGAACTGTTTCAACATGTCTCTCCCGGAGACGGTCCCCACTAGTCCGCCGTCGGCGTCGGTTACAGGGATAATGTCAGCATGGTTAACACACATCTTGGACGCAGCAGAAGCCACGCTTTCACTTGGTCTGGCCTGGACGCTAAGGGGTCTGACAGACTTGCCTACAGGCGTGGACGGCAGCGACAGTACCAGCCTGTCTATGTAGACTATGCCGGATTCCTGAACACCCCATTCATCTTGTTCTCCCGACGCTCCGGCTTCTTCTTTTTCGCTCACCCGCTCTTCTGTCGCCAACTCCAGGAAATCTGTGAACGACACCTGTCCTAGGACGCGCGTCGACTCGTCAACGACGACTGCAACCTCGTGGCCCGAGAACGCGAGTATACTGCATGCCAAACGTGCCGGCGTGTTTGCCCAAATCAGCGCCACCTTTTTGGAGATAAGCTTGCTGATGGTAAAGGACTCGTATTCCTTCTTGGCAAGCAGCTTTTGCAAAAGATCTCGCACGTATACTATTCCCTGAAACCCCGTGCTATCGTATACGCAGACGTAGCCGTTGTTGACTACTGCTTTAAGAACGTCGGATAGATCAGAGTCTACCGATGCTCTGGAACTGCATGGATGCAGAAGAAGGGACACTTGCTCTTGGTCGAGGTTCCGGATCAGATCTTCAGGAACCACCGTACCCTCAAAAACGCCTTTACCACTGAAAACAGGGAGAATAGGTACCCGAAGGGACAGGAATTGTTTAATCAAGTCGCTTCTGCTAACTGGCAGCAAAACCTTAGGATTTCTTTGATTTATTAGAGTGCTCGCTGACAACATTTCTCTATCCCTAATCGTCGAGATTAATGGCTGCTTATCAGTCTAATAAAGTCTTTCTACGTGACATTTGCTGCCTGGTCCAACGCTTATATGCAGGACAACACATAATTTATTGATGAGTTCCAAGCGAAAGAAGAAGCAGGGCGCGCCGATGAGTAGTGCGGGCTTAGTCAGGTTCTACGAAGAGGAGAACCTTGGATTAAAGCTGAAGCCCGGCTATATAATTGCTGTTTCAGCTGTGTTCGCGGTTGTAATAGCCTTGGCTCACTTCGGCCTTCTATGAGAAACGGACACTTTCGTTCCCTCCCTCGGCTTTACCCAAGATGAGCCGAGGTCGTCACACAGGCAGAACGTCAAGGGTACAAGTCCCCTTAAAGCAAGCTCGATTGCTCCTATTGATGTGGAGGCTTCTTCTTCCGTTCCGAGCGTCTTCGCAAGGCCTAGGACGTCTTCCAGAAAGCCTTCTATGGTGGTAATCCTTGGAAGGCTGTTTGACATAGGCTTGTGATTGATTCCCAGTTCCGGGATAGATACTTCTGCCGTTGGAGACTTGTAGAAAAGCGTGCTAAGGTCGTCTCTGCTTCGCACAAACACTCTGTAGGTGACCGGTTCCTTGCCAACGGAGTCAAGGAACGATGTCTCCTTGTAGCCGCAGTTAGAGCAGGAGTGGACAAATAGCTCAAATTGCTGAGAATCGTTGTATGAGAGGTGAACAAATTCAAGTCTGTTATTTTCGCAGGCAGGACACGTTCTTTCCGTAACCCACTTCTCTGTCTGCAAGTGTTCCATTTCTCCCGTCGACCATTACGAAGCGCTTAACTTAAGGATTGGCGCGACGGGCTCCGTTAGAAATTAATGCGGAACGCGGCCCCAAGAGGACGACGCATGGCGGTTAAGACTCCGCCAACATTGAAGACGGCTTCTTTGTTTGTGGTAGCGTCTGCACTAAGTGTGGGTGCGTGGCTACTTTTGGACCACTACCCGGTGTCGATACTCGTCCCCGCTTACTATGCTGGGCTGGGAGCGGCGCTCGTAGGAGCCGTTCCCAGTGTGCGGACATTCAGAAGAATAATGTTCAACCAAACCACCTTTTTACTGTTGACTCTCCCCTTTCAGCTGGTAGCAGCCTACGCAAGTTCGGTTGGAGGCGGCTTTCGAATTCTACTCGGGTTGGTGTTCCTGCCAGTGGTCGCCGTCGTGTCCATCCTTTACATAACAGTCCTAAGGACCGCTCTCAACGTCGCTCTCAAGGCTTCTGTCCCAGCGGGCGCAGGCCTTGCACTAACATACACGGCCGCGTTCAAGGGGTCCAACATTTCAGACGCCCTGTACGTCGTCATAACCGTCGTTGCTTTCTCGATTGCTATGCGATTCGGCCTCTCAAACATTCGGGTCGGTCCCATGAACGGCCTGGCTGCCATAGAGGCCTTCTCGAAGTCGTGGATGGACAGGCAGTCACATGCGTTCGACGCAGTCATGGCGAAGCTGGGCAGAAGCAGCAGGATCAGATTCACCCTGCACAGGTTCGAGGGCGGCAAAGGCCCTGTGGTCACGTTAGTGGTGCCTTATGCGCATCCAGGCCCCGCCGGCAACATGGGTAGCGGCGACCTGCCATGCTTGCTGTATAATAAGCTGGCGACAACCAACCCCGTTGTATTCCACGGCGTATCGAACCACGACCATAACATCGCCGCCCGCTCAGACGTGGAGAAGCTTGCTGATGCTCTTGCCGCGTCCGACCAGTGGATAGAACAGGGCCCCTTCAATTCCCTGTCCTACAGTAGCGAGACCGTGGGCAGGGTTTCGGCTACCAACTACCGGTTCGGAGACCATCTTCTAACTTTCCTCAGCAAGCCAAACAACACAGAAGACCTCCCCGAGAGCGCCCGTGGCTTCGTCTCGCATCGACGTGACGTGGTAGACCGACATAACGGCCTTTGCAACGAAGCCGACGCATTATTCAACGCGACCGACGAAGCCCACGCATTAGACGTGCTCGCGCGCGCAGAACACATTTCAGGGGAACAAATCAGCGTGACGGGCGTGGGATACCACTCCGTGAATGTCGCTTCCCCCGATGTGGGGCCAGGCGGCGTGAGAGCAGTGGTGTTCACCGGCGATAAGAACGTCACCATAGTCTCGGTAGACGCTAACAACCTAGCATGTGAACTGAGCTCTAAGATTGAGGCGCGGTTAAAGGCCGAGGGTTTCACGATTGTCGAGGTCGTGACCACAGACAACCATTGGAACAGCGGAGGCGCTGGGTCCCTCGGATATAGGCCGGGTGGGTCCGCTGACCCGGAAGCCTTGGTTGAAGCCTGTCTGACAGCGGCCACCGCTGCTAGGGCGGCGTCTCAGCCTGCAAGTTACAAGAAAGCCTCATACGAGTTCGACACAACGCTCCTCGGGGACAGCGGGCTCCGGCTTCTTCTCAGCGGCCTTCGAAGAGGGGAGATCTGTGTTGCCGCTTTATCAATTGCAGCATACATTACTACAGCCCTGCTTGTGATTTTTTAACCAGCCTGTATACCCTTCTGTTCCTGGCTCCCGCACGCTCCAACACGCCCATTCGAGAGAGCCTGGAAAGATAAGTTGAAACAAGCGGCAAAGGAACGTCGGCTCCGTAACGTTTGGTGTAAGCGTCCTTAACAAGCGAAGACGGCACCCATTCTTCGGAGCTAAAGTCCTCCATAAGCGAAGCCACTCTTCCGAACACGGTGGATACGTCGGCTTCAACCTGGCGGCTCCCTGTCCCTGACGACGTTAACTTGGTCAGTAACGCTGTTATCTGTTCTATCTGTTCGGACCGCACGCCGCCCTCTACAGTCAGGGTGATTCGCACACCGCTCTCATCGACGCATTCCAGTTTGAATTTACGCATAGCGGACGCCCGAACAGGTTCTCTATACAAACAGTCGAGAAGATAAATAGATATCGCCTCCTCTTCACAGGCTGGGATTTTAGTGGAAGACCATGTTAACTCAGTTTCCAGATGCTCCAGTGGAACCGATGGGGTCAAATCCAGTTAACTGAAAATCCACACTGTTAAATGGCACCCCACAGACCCCACCGGTTCCTGTCCACGTATAACAAAAACGAACAAACCTATCTAATCACTAATAATATTGTATAGTAAGTTTTTGCTGCACAGGAAACAGAGGGGTGGACTTGTTCCTACCCGTAGACTTCCGAAAAGACGTCGTCCAGCGTTTCTATTGCGTCGTCGACTTCTCGCTCTGAAACGATCAACGGTGGAGCAAACCTGATAACGGATTCTCCGGCGCCTATAAGTAGAAGCCCACGGCGCCAGCATTCGGTGATGGTCTTCTCTAAGCCTGGCCTATCCGGCTGCTTCGTTGTTGGGTCCTTGACGAGCTCAGCCCCCACCATCAGGCCTTTGCCGCGCACATCGCCTACCTGTTCAAACCGTTCCTGCAGTTCCCTGAGGCGTTTAACCAGATATTCGCCCATTTTCGCCGCATTCTCCAGCAAGCGCAGCTCGGTTATTTTGTCCAACACTGTGCACGCGGCCGCGCAACAAACGGGATTGCCTCCGAACGTGCTTGCATGAGAGCCCGGGTCGAGCGACATAAGTTCGGATCTTCCTATAAGTGCGCTCAGAGGCATTCCCCCTGCCAGAGCCTTGGCCACGGACACGTAATCTGGAACTACTTTGCTGTGTTCCACTGCGAACCACTTACCCGTCCTGCCCATCCCACTTTGAACCTCGTCGACACCGAGCAGGACGCCGTGTTTGTCAAGCAGCTTCTTCAATTTCGGAAGATAATCGTCCGGCGCCGGCACATATCCGCCTTCACCTTGGATGGGTTCCGTAATAAACAGAGCGGTCTCTTCCGGAGGCAGATGCTTGTTAAACAACTGCTCTTCCACAAAGTCCACGCAGTAGAGGCCGCAGCTTTCTGGCTCCATCTTGAAAGGGCACCTGTAACAGTATGGATACGGAACGTGTTCGACGCCCGGCACCAACGGTCCAAAATATCTTCGCTGCACGGGTTTGCTAGCGGTCAAGGACATCGCCCCATACGTCCTCCCATGAAACGAACCGGTGTTGGCAACTATATACGGGCGCCTGGTCGACCACCTCGCAGCCTTAATCATCGCCTCGTTGGCTTCTGCGCCACTGTTACCGAAATAGCATCTGACGTCTCTTCCCTGAGGAGATATATCTGCAAGCTTTTCTGCAAGCTTGACCGCGGGCTCGTAAAGGAAATCAGTGAACGAGTAGTGGATCAGCTTTTGAGCTTGTTTCGTAATGGATTCAACAACTGCTGGATTCGAATGACCCAGAGCAAGCACGGCTATTCCTGCATTAAAGTCAAGATACTTCCTCCCGTCAACATCGAAGACATACATTCCCTCCCCCCTGTCAACGACCATAGGATACCACCTGGAAAAAGACTGCATGACCAGCTTCTTGTCCAAGTCCAGAACCCGCTTGGATGCAGGCCCCAAGCCACCTTTTTCACGTCTGCTTGTTCCTGATTTCTTCACGCGTTCCAACCACACACCGGGAATATAAATGGTTCGAGGCTGCCTTATTTTTCCACGTTGAACCCGTTTCTGACGAGCGCCTGCCTTAGGGCTTCCTGGTGGCTAAACCCGTTCGTCTCGACCGCGACAGAAACCTTCGCATAACCAACAGGGACCTGTCTGTCAGATCTGTCGTGGTCTATCGTTGCGACGTTCCCGCCGCCCGCAGCTATGATCTCGAGAACTCTACTCAACTCTCCCGGCCTATCTCTGAGAGTGATTTCGAAGGCGCATCTTCTTCCCGCTTTCGCCAACCCCTTTGCCAACACTCGGTCAAGCGTCAGCATATCGATGTTACCCCCGCTAAGCAAACACACAACTCTCTTTCCCTTTAGGTTGAGGTCCGAACTGAGAACGGCCGCCACCGAAGCCGCCCCTGCGCCTTCGACCACCAGTTTAGATCGTTCCATCAGCGTCAGTATCGCGTAAGAAATGTCGTCGTCATCGACCACGGCCACGTCGTCCACTACCTGTGAGACGAGTTCAAGCATGCGTTTGGACGGCGATTTCACCGCTATCCCTTCTGCGAACGTTCTGGTGTCATCCAGTTTAACGAGCACTCCTGTTTTGATCGACCTCGCCATTGCGTCTGCCCCCTTGGACTGCACACCGTAGACGCGAACCGACGGCCTAAGCGCCTTCAAAGCCCGGCCCAAACCCACTATCAGGCCCCCTCCCCCAATCGGAACAACCACTGCATCGAACTCATCCAGGTCTGCAGCCAGCTCAAGGCCGATGGTCCCCTGTCCGGCCATGACCTGTCTGTCTTCAAAAGGGTGGACAAACATTGCTCCTGTCTGTGCTTGATATAATTTGGCGGCCTCGTAGGCTTCCTCAAAACCTCTCCCCTGGAGAACGACGCTTCCACCGTAGGCGCGGGTGGCCTCCACCTTGATCAACGGCGTACCTTCGGGCATAAAGATCTTGGAGTGTGCGCCAACCGCTGAGCACGCATACGCTACTCCTTGAGCATGGTTGCCGGCGGAGGCGGTGACCACTCCTCGAGCCAGAAGCGACGGATCCGAAGAACGGATCTTATTCAAAGCCCCTCTAACCTTGAAAGAACCGGTTCGCTGAAGGTTTTCATCCTTCGTGTAAACGTCAGCTCCAGACAGCGAGGAAAGAGATCTACTTTTGTCTAAAGGCGTCTTGTAAACATACGTCGAAATCCTGGAAAACGCGGTTTTTACGTCGTCGATACTTGGCGGTTCAAGTTCTCCGTTTGTCACGCCAGAAAGAAAGACAGAGCAATATATGAGCGATTGTGTTGGAGGTTTTGATGAACGGCGGGCTAAGGCTTAAAAGCGTTCGCTTCAGAAACCTCTATCATAAAGCGGGGTAGGGGAGCCTGGTTACCCCGCAGGGCTCATAACCCTGAGGCCGGTGGTTCAAATCCACCCCCCGCTACTACTTAGCAGCCATGCGTGTTCAGGCCTCTTGTCGAGACTACGCAAACAAAGCCCACAAACCCAGGAAACCGCTCCTTGCCTAGGTTCTGGGACGCGTCAGCCCCAGTCAACATCTGTGAAAACCGAAACCCGGGAACGCGGCATTCGACGATGCCTAAGACGGCTAGCTGAACGCTGTGAACGGACCGCGTTCGAATACGCTGCAGAGTTTCTCACGTCCATAGCGAGCCGGCGGCTTCATCAGATGTCTGATTCTTCTAACCGGGGGCATGTAAACGCGTCTGTCGAACTTCCTGGGAATCATCTGCACCCGCGTATCCGTCGAAGCGAGCTCACCGCAGCGGACGCACTGATATTTCTGCCCCCTCCCCTTGCTTTTCATGTTTTTCTGACAGCGTGGACATCGTGGGACGATGGTGACGATTCGAGGGGAAGCGCTGTTAACCTCAAGCTTTTCAGCCTTTATTGAAGCGGGTAAGCCGAACCCGATTCCGCCGTAAACGGTAACGCGGTCTCCGGGCAGAAGCCTCCGTGCGGCCAAGTTCATTTCGCCTGATTCACTGTAGAAGACCACAGG
>JAVZLA010000010.1:0-35290 GCA_038883995.1 Thermoprotei archaeon
GCTCCGAGGAACAGTGCTGCCAAAGCGAAGAGGGCCAGGAACAATACGAGTGCTGCCGCCGAGGCCCGTGACGGCCTATGCACAACTGGCACTGAAAGGATCCCGGCCAAGCCGCCGGCGGCGTAGAGGCCCGCTGCTATGATGGGTTCAGAGGTCATGTTGAGTGAGAGTATGCCGTAGGCGTCAACTAACCCCCAGATTCCGACAAGTCCAGCCATGTATGACAATGCTTTGAGCGAGTACCCCTTTATCACGATGTAAGCTCCCGCTAAAAGTATCAGAGAGTAGGCGGTGAACACTTCGCCGAAAAGTATGTTATAGCTTCCTACAAGAGGCCAGGTGTCCATCATCCATAGCCCCTGCACCAAGCCCACGAGCCCTAGGGCTCCCAGAACCACTGCGAACGACGAGTTCCACTGTTTTTCAGCCTGCTCCCCTACGGGGGCTTCTCCGATATTCTTTCCACTGGTTGGCGTCACGCCCGGCCAAAGATGTCTGCCAAAATACACCGCAAGGAGAACTGCGGATATGCCCGTTATCCATAACATTCCAGCCAAAGGGTCTATCAAGTTCGGTCAAGTGTTAATTATCCGCGAGACCTTAAGAATAGGTGTACAGAAGTGTACACTTGTGTTTGTTGAAGCTAACCTTACTCGCATGTCGAAAGTATGTCAGGGACGTAGCCGCGGGTGACAGAAATGAGTGTGTTCGTGGAAGGTTCAGGCGGCCGACGGCGGCGAAGAATCGGGCTCTTGGCTTTGCCGGTTGTTCTCGCGATTCTTGCGCTGGGAGCCCTGATAGTGGTTCAGGAAAATTCAGCGCGGACGCTGATACCGGGAGGGAGTCAGATCACTCTGAAGGGCGGCGTAGTATACTCTCTACTCTTTACAACAAGTAGGCCTGCTACTCTGACCGGCACCTTGACTGCCACAGGTGAATTCGTGTTCTACGTGTCCCTACATGCAGGCGACTGTAATACGGCGTGCGACAATTACAGCGTGATCTATGAAACTCCAGCTGCATCCTCGAGCGCAGTATATGTCAAACTTAATTCGGGAGCCTATGTTCTGAACGTTGTAAGCCGAAGCCCGAATTCAACGCTGGTTGTAACCATAGTGGACCCTGTCGCACTCAGGTTTTAGGAGTACAGGTCCGCCGCGAACAATGCTTTTCGGATAAATGAGGACGTGTTTGGATGAACGCTGAAATATACTCCTCGCATGCTGCAGGCCGCTTCTTCGTTCATCGATCTGGCTTACATATGGTAACGTTAAAAACTTATAAGCTCTGTACAGGCTGAACTCTGAAGACGTCAATGATTTCTGCAGGTTCGAACTTACTGCCTTTTTGCGATAAGTGGCCGCGGACGTCGAGTGTGGGAGCAGACGGACAGGTTCGCCAGGGTCTGTGTGCGGGATTTACGGTGTCTTCTCCATGAGCGGCCTTGATTCACCGGCATATGACGTCGTAGTCGTAGGTGCAGGCCACAACGGATTGGTCTGCGCAAACTATCTCGCCAAAGAAGGTCTGAGAGTTGCTGTTATAGAAAGGCGAGGTATTGCGGGCGGCTGCTGCACCACAGAGGAACTTATTCCGGGGGCACCCGGGTTCAAAATGAACGGGGGCGCAATAGACCACATTCTGATTCAGCGCACACCCATTGCGAAGGACCTTGAGCTCGAAAGGTTCGGCCTGAAATACATTGAGCTTGACCCGATGTTTCAGGTTCCTTTCCAAGACGGCTCCGTGGTCTCTTTTCACAGGGACCTCGAAAAAACGATTAACGAATTCTCAAGGTTTTCGGTTAAAGACGCGGAAAGGTACCGCAAGCTTGCCGGAGAATGGCTCAAACAAGAGTCCCTGCTGGAGGCGTTGATGCTGGATGCGCCCCCGAGAATGGATGAGCTTCTCGGGATAAGAGGCGTGGCCAGAGTGTTCTTCAGACAGTCGATTCTCAGCAGGCTCCCGGACGTCGGCTCCGTTGACTTCAACAGCATGGTTAGAACAACCCTGATATCGGCCGACCAGCTGCTGAGAGAAGAGTTCGAAGACGAGCATATCAGGGTTGCCTTGAGCTCGCTTTTCTCGCTCATATTTTCGGCCTCGGCTCCCAGCATGCCCGGAAGCGGACTCATGGTGATCTTACACACGATGCTGTACAGGTCTGGGCTTAAGCGGCCGCTCGGCGGCTCAGGGAAACTTGTCGACGCGCTTGTTGGCGCCCTGCACTCGCACGGCGGGGAAGTGATTCTCGGATCCGAGGTTAGGAGGATTCTAATTGAAGAAGGCCGCGTGCGCGGAGTGGAACTCTCAGACGGCCGCTTGATAGGTTCCAAGATCGTGGTTAGTAGCGTAGACGCGCAGAGAACCCTTCTCAAAATGGTGGACCCGGACGTCGTGCCAGAAGAAACTGTGCGCAGACTCGAAAACCTGAAAATCACATCCTATGGTATGACCCTGCACGCTGCTCTCCATACTCTGCCTGAGCCTTCGTCTGTGTTTGGAAAAAAGCTCAGTGCACGCTCAGGCTCGCTGCTTGCGCTCGACTCTCTGGAGGAAATAGAGCGAGCTTACTATAGTGCGAACACCGGCAGAAGGCTTTCAGAGAGGCCGCTGCTGGCAGTGAATTTTCCGACTGCCTATGATCCCTCGCTTGCACCAATGGGAAAACATGTGCTATATGTTTGGGCTCAGTTCGTGCCAGATGATTCGCCGAGGATATGGGAAAAGGATTATTCCTCGTTCAGAAAGGATGCCGAAGAAAAGATTTCGAAGAGGCTTTCAGAGTTCTGGCCAGCGATACCCGACGTTGAGATAGCTTCAACCGTCGAGTCCCCAGCCGACCTTGAGCAGAGAATATGGATACAACGTGGAAACACTCAGCACATAGACCCCACACTTGAACAGCTTTACTATTACAGACCGCTACCCGAACTCTCCCACTATAGTACACCCATCCGCGGACTCTATCTCACGGGCGCGGCGACGCATCCAGGCGGAGGAATCTCTGGTATGCCAGGCTACAACGCTGCAAGAGCGGTGCTAAGAGACCACAGAAGATAGCAACTGCTAGAGAATAGGGTTGACTTTCCTTCGCTTGTGTGAACCAGCGGACGGTGACGGGCAGAACCCTTACACTGTTCTCGAATGGCTTACAGCGGATACGTTGGAGCACATCGAAAACGCATATGCCGGCCGAAACCTATACTCGGTGCAGCTTTTCTTTACTGTACTGTTCGATTTAGTTACCGCTAGATTTTACGTGAAGAAGACGCATTAGGGTACGTCTTCATAAGGTGAACTCTTGCGGTCAAGTGGCGACACTCCGTGTTGCCGGCTTGTGTTCCCCATGCTGGGATGCGGGCGGCTGGGATACTTTGGCCACCTGTCTAGGAGCCTGCTCAAACCGGCGCTGGAAAAGGTGACAAGTAAAGTGAAAGGCAGCACTGTTGTCAGCGGGAAACTCACGGGAGGCCGCAGTAGCAGAGGATACAGGGAGAGCGCTACACCCGGCGGATGATACGCTTTTACGGCGTTCATAACGAACGCGGAGAGCGCCGCCGCCAGAGCCGCCCATATTGGACCGTGTTCAAAGAGGCTGAGTGCGTCACCTAAGGTGGCTCCTATTGTTGAGCCAACTATAACTGGATACGGTTGAGCCAGATTAGCTGAGGGAATAAACAGAATTATTGTTGCGGTCGCCGCAAAAGGCGGGAAAAGGTATATGGCTGCGTTACCTGAAGCTAATGCGAAAGGTAAGAGAACCGTAAACAACCAGAGGTAGCAGTACCATGGAAGCGAAGAATGGGAGACCCATTCCGACGTAGGTTTATGCATCGATTTTCCGGTGTGGCCGGAACCTTCTGTTGTTGAAGTGTTCGCGTGGTGAAAACAAAAAGTCAAACATGAATCCAGCCTTCTTCTGAAGTTTGATGACAGTGCTGTGGGCGCCTGAGACAAAGGGGGGAGTTCCTGATAGGTTTTGTAAGCCTTGTTGTCACCGCCTTTCGACTTGGTTGGTCCACTTGTTTTTGGCTGCTTTGAACGTGCCGGATGCCCATCCATGTGGAAAGGCTGCTATTCGGCTATTTATAGCTGCTCAGATATCTCCTCATAGACGATTGGAGCCGATCGTGTAAAGGGGTCGCGTTAGAAGAAACATGGGACTGTCTGCAGGATCAAAAGGGGGTGCAGAACAGGGCGCTGTCGGCGCTCACAGATTCAACATTCTTCTTCGGTGTACAGAATGTTAGATTGAGAGGTGACCGCCTCCTTGAGTTATTTCAGACCCAAGTCTGTTACTACAGTTAAGCCGACGATTCGGCGTGTCGCGTCCAGTACGGTTCAGAGCTACTGCGCTTATGGCGAGCGTCGGCATATTACGGTTAGACCTCAAGCGACGCCAGTAAAGGAATGGGCTGGCATTTAGCTAAGGTATTTGGCGCCACTTTGCTCTGACAAGGCTGAAGAAATATTTACTCAGCTCTTACTCCAGATGTTTTACAATACCTACATTAATAATATTTATTAATAAAGGAATTATCCTCGATATAAATGAAAACCATAGGTATAACTGTAATATTAGTAGCATCTATCTTTCTGGCAACCGCATTCGCCGCGCCTTCTGTGGGATTCCTAGCAGCGTCTCCTGGTGGTCCGTTAGGACCATGTACGGTCGTCTATTCATCCGCAGACTTCAGCGCGTTCGCCGTCATTACGATATCCAGCCCCGGCACCTACTGTTTTAAGCCTGGGTCATACGACGCTCAGATAGTTGTGGACTCGGGCGGAGTAACACTGAAGCCGGCGCCTGGAACGCCGCCGGGACAGGTAGTGATACAACCCGATCAACTGACGGCTTTGGTCACCGACCCCAACAGCAATTTGCCCGAAGCGTCGATCGTACTGGTTGAGAACGCAGTCGGAGTCACCGTGCAGAATCTTGTGGTAAACGGTTCTTCCGTAACACTGCAGTCCTGTTCGCCGATATACGTTGGAATCTTGTTTTTGAGTTCCTCCGGCGAGATATATGGATCAACTGTCAGCGACGTTAACCTGCACAGCCAAAGCCTCTTCGGGTGTCAGAGCGGGCAAGGAGTTCTGGTACAGACATCTTCTAATGCTTTATCAACTGTCTCGGTTGCCGCCAACACTGTAACAGGGTACCAGAAAAACGGGATAACCTGCAACGACCAGGGAACCACGTGTTACATAACCGGTAACACTGTGTCGCCGCTAGCGGCGGCTCAGCCCTACATAGCTTCTAACGGCATCCAGATAGCATTTGGAGCTGGAGGCGTTGTTCAGGGTAACACTGTGACAGGCAACCAGTGTGGTGTATCTGTATGCGGACCAAACTATGTCACCGAGACGCAGGCCACGGGTGTACTTTTGTTCAATGCTTCTCCGGGGACAATGGTTGTCGGTAACACTGTTGAACAAAACGATGTGGGGATACTGGCCTATCAGGGTTCTGGAAGCGTTTCTGGTAACCTTGTACTCAACAACAGGTTTGAAGGTATGTATTTGAGTGATGGAACGTTCACGGTAACCGGCAACAGGCTCTCATGCGGAAACGTAGGGATAGCAGTAGTCTCCGACGGATTCACCGACGTCCCGACTGCCGTAAGGATCAACGGTCCAGCACAGGTTCCTCCTGGTCCTCCGACGCCTCCTGGTCCTCCTATGCCCCCCGCTACAAATCAGTTTACGGTGGCAGCAATACAGGTTGTAGCCTACACTGGTTCACCTAACGGCGGATCTTACGCCGAGCCCGTTTACATTACAGTGAACGGGCTCAGTGAGATCGTTACCGCAGGTTCATCTTCTTCGCCGTCGTTCGTCAACATAATGGCTTTCTAGCCCATTTTCCTCTCTCTTTTTTCTTTGAATCCATTCAGCTAAATTTAGCTGACACTCCTCGTGGTGCTCTTCTATATGTCTACACTAACTCGTCTTCCAAAAAATTTTAACACCATGTGGACGAGGAGACCGTTGGTCAGAACCTAATCTGCTTATATCCCGCTTGTCATGTTTGCGGCTATGCCTTCTGTCAAAGAGTGTCAGGCAAAGGTTGAAGAGCTTGTCAAGTCCCATGGGTTCGGGAATTCAAAAGAGGATGCGCCTCTAAAGCTTCTCTTCGCGTTCGTGGAGGTCGGAGAGGCTGTCAAGGCGTGGCAGGAGGCCCAAGAGAGCGGAAACCTAGACGACGTGGTTGAGGAGCTCGTGGATGTTCTGTTCTATACACTTGACTTTCACAGACTGTCCGGTTTCCCGGATCTGGACGACAGACGCAGTCTGTCAACCATTTCGGCTCAAGCACGCCTGTCGACGCCGGAAGAACACTTCTTACAGCTTGTGCGAAGCCTAGCGGAAACGGCCGATGCCTGGAAGAAGGGGAAGGACGCACGTCTTGGCGCTCAGCTAACCGACAGAACCATTGACTCAATAGTGCTTACCGCACGATGTGTGAAACCCGACTCCGACTTGGATCAGGCTTTTGTGGCCAAGTTTGAAAAGAACATGCGTAGACCATTTAGGTATGGCGAAGCCTACAAGCGCTAGGATGACGCTGATCAAAAGGAAACGCCGATACGTTGCGGGAACTAATTAACAAAGCTGTTTGCGCGTTCGCCTTGAGTTAGACCGGAAAGCTCGAGTTTGGTCCGGGCAACTACGCGTCGAAGACCTGAGCGGGCGTAGTCCGCACCTTACTGGTCTGTTGTCAGCCCAGAGGTATATGTGCTGCTAAATCGGTGAAAGCCACGCTTCAGGCTTCTTTCAGACTGTTCCCGCGTCTGACGACCGTTTAGGTGTTAGTTCGAGGGTAATGGAGGGTGAGCTATATCTTAGACTACGCACTAGTATATTCATGGATGTATTAACTGCGGTTAAGACAAGGATAGAGTCAAGGAGTTTCGCCGACAAAAAAGTGCCTGAGTCTGTGCGCCGAGACATTTTGGAGGCTGCCCGCATGTCTCAGAGCGGCATGAATGTGCAGCACTGGAGGTTCATTCTTGTGGAGTCGCCCAGCGGGACGCGTAAACTTGCTGAACTCAGCACCACAGGAAGCTGGGTGGCGGGAGCAGACTTCGCGATCATAGTGCTAACCGACCCGAAGTATCCGTTTCATCTTCTGGACGCGGGGCGAGCTATAACATCTATGCAGCTGACTGCATGGGGCTACGGCGTCGGATCCGGCTTGTACGCTGGCTACAACGTTGAGTCCATGAAAAAAGAGTTTGCGATACCAGGCGAGCTTTCAATAGCAGCCGTCCTAGGATTCGGATATCCTGATAAAGAAGTCTCAGGCAAGAAGTCGAGGCTTCCGCTTTCCCAGATCGCGTTCAGAAACATGTATGGGACTCCGTATCAGTAGTTTGAAACCTATTCAAATGTTAAAACCTGCATCCGAACACGTCGCCGCCGCACGGCATGGGGCTGACCTTTGTGTCACAGTGCGTTCGAATCTGTGGCTTCAAGAATAGGCTACTCACCGAAATCCGAAAGTCTACGTTGTACAACTGTCTCGTATAGAAGTCTGGCCTTTGAAAACCATGTTTCCGCGTTAAGCGAGGTCTCAGAGACGGCGTGTCTGACCGCGTCAGCAGGGTTAGTGAATTTCACCGGCGTTTGCTCGAACAGTTTTCTCACTGCTTCTCTCACGGTCCACACTCCGAGAGGCATAATGTAGCCGGGGTGTATCTCTCTGAGTATCACCACTCGGCCCGACCTGCCTGATTTAACCAATGCCTCTGCGGCTGCAAGGCGCGCTGAATAGTAGCATCCTCCTGGTTCAGCATAGCGCCGTCTTCCTCCAAAGTCTTCTCTGTCGCCGACAAGGTAAACCCCTCTCTGAGATGGGTTCCACGCTGTGTTTTCACGCCATGCCTCAACCCATTCGAAACCCCACTTCTCAGGGAAAATGAGCGCGACATATGTGCTTTCAAAGTGTTGCAGACGATAAACCAAACAGTCGGACACCTCGGGAAGACGCTTTGCTCTACCGATTAAGCTAAGGCTTAGTAGGGAGTCGACCGCGGTTATGCTCCATCGGGTAGGAACCAGTCGTCTTGCGGCTCTTCTCCCCATAGTGCCCAAGCTGAGTGCTCTCTGAATTTTGCTCACCTGGACACCTTCGCTGTAAAGCTGCACAAGCGCGTCCCGGACAGGAAGGTCGGTGTCATAGTACACTTTTTCAAGTTTCCCGTCCGTTCCACCTGAACCCGTGGACACCAAGCGAATGTCCGAGTATGTGAACGACGGCCCCATCGGATGGACGTCGTCGCTGAATTCTAGAAGGTTTGTTAGCTGAGAGCAGCCTCTCAGTTCTGCGTGTAAAGGGTGAAGTCCAAGCACCATTTCCTGAATTTTAATGAGGCTTTCAGGAGGGTCGGCCGCCTCTTCCACCCTGATGGGCGACATGCCGCGTATAAGACGATACCGCATCGATATCACTTCATCCATGGTCATACCCCACCAGGATTCAGGGGTGTCGGCTCCTCTGGCTTCGTATTCGGACGCTGCTACAAGCGGTCCTGCGTGCACCTTAGGATAGCCTGCGCGTCCTACGAATACGCCTGGAGGCGACACTCCGTCCACGGTTCCGGACAGTGGGCGTAGCCCCGAAAGAACCATGTTTTCGGCTCTTACAAGTATAGGACACCTCGGCCTCCCGCATAGCAGTTTAGCGGCCCTGCACGCAAGGCATAGCTGAGCGCTCGGTTCTTTGATGACTCTGAGCCCCCGGACCTGGACGGGAAGTTTCTCTGAAAGTTCGGGTGGAAGTATCTCCGATAGTGATGAATCTACTTTGTTCAGAGTTGTTCACTGCTTCCGGGGGCACGTCTTTCACAGTCGTCATACGGGTGAAAGTCGCCTGAGCCGCTTAATGTGTATGCGGGATTGGCACGCGACTCCGACAGGTTCACCGTTAGCACTAGTCTACGACGTGAAACGTGCACGACCCACGTGTGCATGTGCCTATATTTGTGGCCAATGTTTGTTTGATTTGTTTCCAGCCCTCCTGAAGCTGCTTCTGTTTCAAAGTGTTTCTCACCGAGTCTGAGCCCCTCCGTGTTCCGGAAACGTTTAAACAGTCGTGTTCAGCCTTCTGGGTGATGTCAGTCAACTGGGTTCTTCCCTTCGACGTGAAACTGATTCCGGAAGGCGTCTCCAGACTTGTTGAACCCGAAGAGTACGCTAGGATGCACGCTGGTACAGTCGAAAAATACCAGGAATACTGGTCGTCGATAGCGGCTGAGCTTGAGTGGTCGAAACCATGGAAGAGGATACTGGACGACGATAACCCACCATTCTATAAGTGGTTTACGGGCGGAGAAATCAATGCGTGCACGCTTTGCGTTGACCGACACGCCTCAGGTTGGCGGCGCAACAAGGTGGCTATACTATGGGAGTCAGAGGCCTTCGAAGGTGGCAGACCCCGGGAGGTGAGGAAGATCACATATGGGGAACTTTACCGCGAGGTCAACAGAGCGGCATGGCTTCTCAAAAACAGATACCACGTCAAAAAAGGAGACGTAATCGCTCTTTACATGCCGATGGTTCCAGAGCTCCCTGTGTTTATGCTTGCTGCTGCCAAGCTCGGGGTGGTTTTCAGCGTTGTGTTCTCGGGTTTCAGCTCCGACGCGCTTGCTGAACGACTCAACGACTCTCAGGCGAAGCTTATCGTAACATCTGACGGCGGCTGGAGGGCCGGTAAAGAGGTTCCTTTGAAGCGTATAGTTGACCAGGCGCTGAAGGATGCGCCCGCCGTTCAAGCTGTGGTTGTGCTACGGAGAACAGGTTCGAACGTCGAAATGAGAAGCGGCCGCGATGAATATCTTGACTACGCGATGTCTCAGGCGCCCTTGAATGTGCGAGTGGACCCGGAAGTAACGAAGTCCGAGGACCCTCTGTACGTACTTTACACGTCCGGAACAACAGGGAAGCCCAAGGGTCAGGTCCACGATACCGGGGGCTACATGACTCTTCTACACGCCACCATGAAACAGGTATTCGACATAAGGGACGAAGACGTGTACTGGTGCACGGCCGACATAGGCTGGGTCACAGGGCACTCATACATTGTTTTCGGGCCGCTTATGGAGGGCGCCACCACCGTGATGTATGAAGGGTCGCCGACATATCCTGAGCCTGACAGATGGGCTTCCATCGTGGAACGCCACGCGGTAAACGTACTCTACACTTCTCCGACCGCGATACGCTCCTGGATGAGTTTCGGAGACGAACTCGTGAAAAAGCACGATTTCTCCTCTGTCAGACTCATGCACAGCGTCGGGGAGCCGCTTAACCCGGAGGCTTTCAACTGGTTCTTCAAACTCGTGGGGCGCGGCAGGGTTCCGTTCGGAAGCACGTGGTGGATGACTGAAACTGGCGGCGTGCTGATAAGCGTCTGCCCCGGCTGGAACATGGTTCCCATGAAACCTGGCTCAAACGGTCCTCCGATCCCCGGCGTAGACGCAGACGTGCTAAGAGAGGATGGTGGCCCGTGCAGGCAGGGTGAAAGAGGTTTGCTGGTTTTGAAGAAGCCTTGGCCCGGGATGCCGCTCACAATTCACAGGGATCCCGCCCGATACGTTGAGGTTTACTGGAACAGGTTTAGAGGCGTCTATTATGCCGGAGACTACGCAGTCAAAGACTCTGACGGATACTTCTGGGTGCTGGGACGAGCCGACGAAGTGATAAAAGTGGCCGGCCACAGGCTTGGAACATACGAGCTTGAGTCAGCCCTGATCCAGCATCCGGCCGTAGCGGAGGCGGCTGTCGTGGGCGTCCCGGACGCCGTTAAAGGGGAAATACCCGTGGGGTTCGTCATACTCAGACAGGGATACAAGGGAAGCGACCAGCTCAGGAGGGAGCTCAACGAGCAGGTGAGAGGCAAGGTGGGGCCGATTGCATCTCTGAAGTCAGTTTACTTTGTTTACAAACTACCGAAAACCAGAAGCGCCAAGATAATGCGCAGGGTGATTCAGGCGGTGGTGACCGGGAAACCCGTTGGCGACGTCACCACGCTGGAGGACGGAGCTTCGATAGATGAGGTGAAAAAGGCTTACCAGGAGTTGAGCGCTGAGCTCGAACATTAAACCAGCCGTGGAAACCGAAGCCTGCATTGCAGACCACGGCGCTCTGTTGGCGTGGTTCGATGGTTATAAATCTCCGCCTATCTAGATTACCTTGGTGCCTCGATGCTGTGAGGGAACTGTCTAGGGGCGTAGCATACGCTGCCATGATGGCTGGAGGAGTCGCGGTCACTGCGGCATCGTATATGTTGCGGCCGGAAGCAGCTTCTTCTTTGGCGTCTCTGGGCACAATCGTCTTCTGGGCTTCGTTCATCACATTGGTGCTGTTTAGAGCGCTCAGAGGCGAGCTCGTTTCGGCTAAAAAGTATCTGCGTAAGCCGGCAGGTGAGTTGGTTTTCCTCTCATACCTCCTGCTCCACCTGTTCCTGTACGGTTCGATTCTGGCCGAAGGCATAGCCCTCTTCTATGGAAAAGGCTTCGTGATAGGTTCGGGTCTGTTCGTGAACTACAATCTGGTGCCTGACCTCTCTTTGAGGAGCGTTTTTTTAGATCTTTTTGTAAATCCTTCGTTGACGATCCAAATACCCGGTGTCCTGGCCTCGGACCTGGCGCTATATAATTTTGTAGTCGGGTTTCTGGTAGCTCTCCTTATCGTTGCAAACTTCGACCTGGTGTCTGGCATACAGTCAAGATGCTCTAGGACCCGTAGATGGTCCAGTTACGTGGGGCTTCCTGTTCTCGGAGTTTTGGGCGGCGCCTCCTGCTGTGTGTCGGTTCCTGCAATACTCGCGATAGCTACCCCCACGGTGGCGCTGGCCGTCGAAGCATACCACATTATTACCCTAACCTATTTTGGCCTTCCGTCCGCAACAGTGATTGCTTTGGCGCTGAACTATCGTGCCACGGCTAAGGTTCTCCTGAGAACTTCGACTTTGAGTGATCCGAAGTTCACGCCTCTGCCCACGTATCGTTTGGTTCGTCCAAACGTTCAGTAGTCGATGCAAAGCCTTGTCGACCGGAAGGCGAATTTGGTTTCAATCATAGCGTGCGAATGCTTTCGGTATCTGGCTCCCGATCTTTAAGAAGTGCAGCCCTTGAATGGATCCGCCATTTGTAGACATCCCCAACAGACTTTTACTGTCACGGCCGCACAAAAGAGGCTCGGATTATTCAAATTCTGAACGGCGTTTCTTGCCTTCCTTGGGTGGGTTAGGAAGCATTATTAAGAGAAGAAGGGAGAGACCTGCAACAGCCAAGCCGACCACGACGCCCACAGGCACCCAGGCGGGTACATATCCGTCTGACGCAGGCTGCAGGGTTACGTACTCGTCGAATCCCGCTGACGCGAACAGTAGCGCGCAGCCGCCCAAAGCCACATATTTTACTATTCTTCTCAACGTGCGTAAAGTTCCACCTCGCGCCGTCGTCCCCGTTCCTGTTCCCGTCATCGTCGGATGTCTCCCAGAACACTCATAAAAAGCTCGCGTCGCAGTCAGCTTTGTTTGTGTGCGTTAAGCAGCCAGCATCTGCAAGTGCAGTTGTAGGTCGTAAGAAAATAGCGGGAGTCTCGCTTAAACGTGTACCAAAACCTACGACGTGGGCCATCTGCGCCCACATAGACGCGGTGTGCATGCAAACTTTTAAACACGATGACGGATACCGCTGAACGCCAGGTGAACGCCGCCTGAAAAGGATGGATTGAAAAGGGTTGTTTCCGTTCGAGCCCATCGTACTGCTTTTCCTAGCCATAATGCTGCTGGCTTCTCTTACGTCGCAGAAAACCCATGTCCCATACACACTCGTGCTCGTCATAGCGGGCATAATCCTGACAACCAGCCACATTTCACTGCCGTTGGGTTTGCTTGGAAAGTACCTGGGCTCGTCGGTTTTAGAGGTTCGCTTGGCCTACACTCAGCTTACAGCAGGGGGCGCGAACAGCCTGTTCATCGGCCTCGTGGTTCCACCACTGATATTCGACGCCATGGCCCATGTTAGGTCAGATGATCTCAGAAAGGTTCTTCGTCGCTCGATTTTTCTTGCCACGTTTGGAGTGGCTTTGGCCACGGTTATAACCGGACTGATACTTTGGCGGCTGGCTGGACTGCCGATCAGAGTGGCGTTCATATTTTCGGCGATAATTTCGCCCACTGACACAGCCACAGTTATCTCAGTCTTCAAGTCCTCTGGCCTCCCTTCTAGGCTTTCGACTATACTTGAAACCGAAGCAGCATTCAACGATGCAACCGCGATCATAATATTCACCGTGATACTGGCTTCAAGCAACATCAAGAGAATCCCGTTCATAGCTACTCTCGGGTCGTTTGCCATCACTTTCGGCGGAGGTCTGCTGGTGGGCCTCCTGATGTCGGTTTTCGCAGCCGCCCTTAACAACCTGATAACGGACAGACTTGCGAAAACCATTCTGAGCCTGTTTGCCGTTTACGGCTCCTACATAATCGCGAGCACCTTTGGGTTGTCCGGCTTGGTTTCCGTGGCCGTTGTTGGCCTGCTGTTTGGTAACACCGCTGCTCAGGCACATTTCGATCCATTTACCAGGGAAACCGTGAGCGTCTTCTGGGAGATCGCGGCCTTCGCGGGTAACTCAGTCGCGTTTCTGTTTTTTGGTTTCGACACAAACTTCTTTGCGCTGGTCCACTCTTTCGGCTACATTGTGGTGGCGTTCGGGGCGATAATGGCGGCTCGTGCCGCAGCCGTTTACCCCGCTTTCTTCGTGTTCGACAGGATAGAAGACTTTAAGACGCCTGCGTCATGGAAGAACACGGTTCTGTTAGGAGGGATGCGTGGTGCACTTTCCGTGGCGTTGGCGTCATCGCTCTATACTTCTAGTGAACTTACAAGCACCGTTGCATCCGAAGTGGCCACACTGGTGCTCGGAGTAGCGTTCCTGTCTCTGACGCTTCAGGCTGCTGCACTCGCGTTGTACACGAAGGCCAGGTTCTACTCTCCTATGCATAGACGCGAAGCAGAGGACCAGTGACTTCTTCGGAGAAATGTTTGCCGCATCGGTAAATGCGCGTTCGAGGGTCCACAAAAACTTGTGAGCGTGACCTAGCGGGCAGCCCTCATCTTCGCGACCTCCGAATCGAGTTCCACCAGAATGGAGCTTCGCGGAGGCTCCTCCCTGCTCCCGCGGCAAACAGCTTCCAACGATATCAGAACACTGTTCGCGGTTATGTTTTCAACATACACAACAGACTTCTCGGGATTGGTTACCCACTCGTTTGTTTTGGCGACTTTTTCAGCTACCTGAAGAAGCGCCTTCGCATCTATGGGTTTTTGAGCTTCATAACGGATACGTACAATTCTTTCTGAGACTTCCTGGTCAATCAGCGCCATGGTTATCACAACGCTGTTAGGAACTTTAACGAGGTTGCCGCTATCTTCCTGTATGAGCGTGTAGTTCAATGTTATATCCTCTACGATACCCGTGAATCCGGGTATCAGGGAGTTATCTGAAAAGAATTTGGGAGGATAACTCGGGAAGGTGAAGCCGTACTGCCAACCTGAAAAAGTGATTCTGCTGCCGATTCTAATCGGCCTTGCAGATAAGAGTAGAAGACCCGCCAGCACGTTGGCCAAAACCTGCTGGCTGGCCAAGCCGAGTACAAGCCCCGAGAATGTTCCTCCGGCGAGTAGCTGGGTGCCGCTAACCCCCGCGATCCCTAATACTACGAAGGCCAAAATTATGTAGCCCAGGTATCTGAACAGTGTAGCCGCGGTGCTACCCCTCTTCTGTCCAGCGGTCTTAGAAAGCGTGGTTCTAAGAGCATTTGAAACCGTGTTTACTGCAAAGTAACCGGCCAAAAGCGCAACCACAATCTTAACCAAAAGAACAAGCTTCAGAGGGATTATCTCGGTAAAGTAGATAACGTAGTAAAGTATCACTGCTATGGCGACTACCAGCACGAAAACTTCTAGAAGCCTAAGACCTGTTCTGGGATTTTTTTCGGTCACAGGGTCCGCAGGCTGAAACCCTATTTAGCTTTGACTCGAATCCAGTCTACTTGAAAGCGTCGCCAGCAATTTTGTGGTCGGGTTTCTATGTAGATATAGGATTGTATTTCGCGGAGCACCCGTCTACGTTGGGGAAAAACCTGCTTTTATAGTGCAGGATTGTCTGTTGAAATATGGGTAAAGCTGAGTCGGCGCTGATGGAATTGGGTCTCAGCCTGTATGAAGCCAACGCCTTAGCCGCCTTGTACAGGCTTGGTTCAGCCACTCCGAAACTGGTGGCTCAGAATTCTAACGTCCCAGGCACATGGGTTCACTCGGTGTTCAAATCATTGGAGAAGAAGGGGCTCGTGGTCTGCGTTCAGAGCGGGCCCAAAGTCTATGAGCCTGTGCCTGTTGACAAAGTTGCGTCAACACTTGAGTCAGAGGCGCTGAAGAGGCTACGCGAGAACAGGAAGATTCTGCGCGAGCTCGCGAAAGGCGGGTTGGATGAATGGACCCGTGTGCACGCTGTAGTGGCTTTGGGTGAAAGAGAGATTTCGGCGGCCGCCGAAAGAGAGTTCAGAAGGGCGGGACGTGTATTGGCCGCCACTTCTACGAGGGGAAGAATCGCGAGAGGCCTTGTTAAGGGCGCGGCTGGTCGAAGGTGGGATGACCTTGGTTTAAGTGTGATAGTGGCACGGGATAAGGTTCTGCTGGTTTTCGAACCCAGGCGCGGCAGGCCGGTGGGACTTTTGGCATACTCGAGCAAAATCGCTGCTGCAGCAGGCGCCTCCTAATCCGACTGTGTAAAAGGGCGGGAAAAACGGATTCGTTGAAAACACAGTGTTACAGAGTGGCCTGTTCGAGGGCGCCCCAATCTGAATCTCTGACAGCGAGTTCGAGTGACCTGCAGTTTTCTTCGACCTGCATAGGAGTCGACGCGCCGACAATAGCCGACGAAACAGCTGGGTTACGCAGAATCCATGCGATCGAAAGCTGCGCTAAAGGGATGCCGATTCTCTTGGAGGCTTCCAGCAGCTTTCTGCTCTTCTCGGGGATGTCTGATGAACGTATTCTCTCCCAGTATCTGGGGTTGGCGGACGCCCTAGTGTCAGGCGGGGGACTCGACGCGCCGGCATACTTGCCTGTTAGCGCTCCACCTTTTAGAGGGCTATACGTAAAGACGGACAGGCTTTCACTTCTACACAAGTCGAATAAACCTTTTTCCGCGCTTCTTTCAAGAAGATTGTACTCGGGTTGCACAGCGACTGGTTTGACGAGATCGTTTTCTTCACAGACCCTGAGCAGCTCTCTCATTTGTTCGGCTGAAAAGTTGGAGCATCCCACATACAATGTTTTGCCCTGTTTGACAAGCTGGTCCATGAGCACCATTGTCTCAAGGATCGGTGTTTCCGGGTCTGGTCTGTGCAAATAGTACAGATCCAAGTATTTTGTTCCCAGTCTTTCAAGTGTCTGGGAAAGCTGCCACTGTATGTGTTTTCTTGAAAGCCCCTGATAGTTTACTTCACTGGACAGCGGCATGCCCACTTTGCTAGCCACGAACACGGAGTCCCGTGATTCCCTGATGTATTCGCCTATGATGCGTTCTGATTGCCCCTGAGTGTACACGTTTGCAGTGTCCACACTGTTAACGCCCAGATCAAGCGCCTTCGAAATCACTCTGTACGATTGCTGGCGGTCGAGCTGACGCCCGAAGTTGTTCGAGCCCAATGTTATCTTGGAGATTTTCACTCCTGTGTTGCCCAGTTTGGAGTAAAGCATGGTTGAAGACTATCACCCCATGCAATAAGCGTTACAGGCTCACTCCTGTTCCAGTCTAATCGTGATGGGGCTGAAGCTCCTGTCTTTACAAGAGATGTGGTGGAATGCTCGTACCCTGTACGAGATCGGAGAAGGTTTCCCGTCTCCTAACCGTGTGGACAGAGCCGTCCGCGCACACCAGAATTTCAGCGGCTCTGGGACGCGAGTTGTACGTGCTACTCATCGAATACCCGTATGCGCCTGCATCCAGAAAGGCCACGCAGTCTCCTATGTGAACCTGAGGCACCTGCCTGTCTTTGGCCATGAAATCGGTGTTCTCACATATCTGACCAACAAAGTGGGCTTTTTCGCTCGCTTCCTCCGACATGCGGTTGGCTACTAAGACACGGTGGTATGCGCCGTAAAGCGCCGGTCTAAGCAAAGTGTTCATTCCGACGTCTGTACCAACCATTGTTTCCCCAAACCTCTTAACGTCGTGGACTCTCCCAAGAAGAACGGTTGTGTCTGCCACAAGAAATCTGCCAGGTTCAACTACGAGCATCGGCTCGCCCAAGCCCAGTTCAACGCTTTTTTCTCTGAACAGTGAGCAAACTGACGACGCCACCCACTCTATGTCGAGTGGCTTTTCGCCTTCCCTGTAGGGAACGCCGAAGCCTCCACCCAGATCGATGAATTCAAACGAAATCCCAAGTTCATTAGCGATTTTTCCGGCTATGTTCAGCAGGGTCGAGGCAGCCCACGAAAAGTAGGCTCTGTCCGCGACGTTTGAACCGGTCATCATATGTATTCCGAAGCGCTTGACTCCTGCCTTCAGGGCAACCCGGTAGCATTCAGCTATCTCGTTAACGGGGACCCCGAACTTAGCGTGCGGTCCACCTGTCACTATTCCTGGAAATTCTCCGCTTCCGAACCCCGGGTTCAGACGAAAGCTGACGACTTCGGGTAGCTGGTTTCCGATAAGACACCTGAACTGTTCTAGGTCGTCGAAGTTGACTGTCGCTGATGAATGCGCCGCTGACTCCAGCTCGTCCTTGGACGCGTTGTTCGCTGAAAAAACAATTTTGCTCTCGGGCACTCCGCTCATACGTGCTATAAGCAACTCTCCCAGAGAGGACACGTCCGCCCCGCATCCTTCCTGGCGTAAAGCGGACACTATGGCTGGGTTCGGGTTCGCTTTCAACGCGTAGTTAACGGACACCTTTGGATACGCTTTGCTGAAAGCCGTGAACAGCTTCCTGTAGTTTTGTCTCAGTCTGAGCTCCGAAGTCACGTAAAGTGGCGTGCCGAATCTTTCAGCCAACTCAACCAGGTCGATGCCGTCCATTCGTAGATGCCCGGAAGCAACGGTCAACCACCCGGTGTCGGCCATGAATGACGCCTTACTGGCCGGTCGCAGCTACTGAGCGAAGTGTACTCTGGATTATCATGTTTTGCCTGTCAGCCTCGCCTTCAATGCTTCTATTTCGTCTTTCAGCCGTCTTATCTCCTTCTCTTGAGCCTCCAGTCTGTCGCGTAGCTGCGAGGTCTGTTCCGGTGTCACTGAAAGCTTCCGCCTTGCTTCCTGGGCCATCCTGGAAACACGGCCATTGATTTCCCTGGCTTCGATGGAGGAGACTACGGGCAGAAGCCTGATGTCTCCGCTTGCTGAGGCTGCTGCAACAACCGCGCCGCGGATCATGGGGTCGTCGTCCTTTGAGAGTTCCTCAAGAAGAGCACGCACACGCTGGTTGTCGGTGTAAGACCCGAGCGCGGCCACAGCCGCCCGTCTGACCGGGTCCTTTGTCTTCGGCGAACAAAGCTCTATCAGCGTCGGCACACACTCTTCCTTCTTGATTTCTCCGAGTGCCTGAGCTGCCGCTGAGGCGATGACGTCGTTGTGTGAACTCACGGTTAGCGCCTTCTTTACCTCGCTGATAGCCGCCTCCTGTTTTGTTTTACCCATGCTGAGCGCCGCCGCAGAGCGCACATAGTAGCTCTTCTCCTTAGAGAAGATATCCGACAAAATTTTGAGAGCGTCTTCAGAAGTAAACTCTCCGAGAGCCGCTGCAACCGCTCTACGGACCTTGGGGTGGCCGTGTTCGACACCTTTTCTGAGCGCTTCAAACGCTTCCTTCGAACCTATCTTCCCCAGAGCCTTAGCGGCTTCAGAACACACACCCCAGTGGGCGTCCGACAGTAAGACCTTCGTAAGGGTTTCAATAGCTTTGGTAGAGGGCTGTTTTGAAAGCGCTCTCGCCGCAAGCACCCTGCAGTATAGGTGTGGGTCAGCTGACACTCTTTCAAGCCGCGATTTTTCGTCTTCCTCTAGGTCCAGGACACCAACGATCGACATGTATGGGTCTATGCACACTCTATCAGGCCTAGCCTGCAGTGGAATGGACAGCTGATTGCTTCGTCCCTCAACGGTGAACTTGTAGTTCCAGGTTTTGCCGCCGGCTGAAACTTCTATTTCAACAGGCAGCTTGAAGGGTGGCAGATCCTGCTGGCGCTGCTCAAATCTTATGATCAGAGATTTTGAAGAGTCGTCGTATGAGTTCGAAACGTGTAGTTCGGGATGCCCCGCCCCGTAGATCCACTGATCGAAGAACCACTCCAGATTTTTGCCTGATGCGTTCTCAAGCTCCTTACGTAGGTCGTCGGTCTCAACGCACTGGAAAGCGTAACGGTTGAGGTATGCGGTTATACCTCTCCTGTAGTCTTCTTCGCCCAGATAGTTCATGAGCGAGTTCAACACAAGCGAGCCTTTTTCGTAGGAGTGTCTGTCGAACACTTCGTCGGGCTGACTGTACAGTTTTGTGCTTATGGGGCGAATATACCTTTTTTTGGACTCCTCGAGATAGGTGTCAAGGTTTTCTACAAGCTCATAGTAGAATTCGTCAACGCCCCTATCATGCCTGAAGTACAGGCACTGATAGAATGTCGCGAAGCTTTCGTTAAGCCATATGTGCGCCCAATCCTTGCATGTAATGAGGTCGCCGAACCACTGATGGGCCAGTTCATGTGAAACCAGTCCGTCGCTGCTGAAGTCTAGGTGGGCTATTTCGTCGTGCAGTGTGCGCTCGGTGTGAGTTGTCGCAGAGATATTTTCCATTCCCCCGCCGAAGTCCACCATGCATGTCTGAGCATACTTCTTGTAGGGATAGCGAACGCCGGTGTGTTCTCCGAAGAACTTCATCATGTCCGGCGTCTTAGAAAAGCTACGGTCTATGTCGGAGCCTCTCCCTTTGGGAACGTTGTAAATCAGGGGGATGCCGTCGAACGAATCAGTCTTGGTATCGAATTCGCCCGCGCAGAAGGCGATAAGGTATGTTGAATGCGGCTGATCCATCTTATAGTGGAAGGTAACTTTGCCGTCTGCCTCTTTTCTTTCAAGAAGGATGCCGTTCGATTCCACCGAGTGGCCGGCTGGAACTGTAAGCGAAATCTCAGAAGTACATTTTTGACTTGGGTGATCGTAAAGCGGAAGCCAGTACCTGTTACCCTCACTCTCACCCTGGGTCCAAGCCTGATAGGGTTTCTCCGGATGGTTTTCGTCTGGTGAAACAAACTTCAGCCCGAGTTTCGGGTCCTTAACGGAGTAATCAACACTTATTTTGATGGCCGCTCCGCGTTTGCGCAGCGACTCTGGAACCGCGACTACTATTCTTCGGCCGTCGTAGAAGTGTTCCGCAGGACGCCCGTTCAGAGTGACCGACCGTATGCTGAAGTTTACAGCGTCCAGCGCAAGGTTATGTGCAGAGGGATCGATAAGTTCGAGATCAAGCGTGGCGGACGCGTCCAGCGTCTTTTCCTTGTAGTTTAATTCTCCATCCATTTTAACATGTTTGAGCAAATACTTTTTGTCTGGACCATACCTGTTTACAAACCCGTGGTGCGTGAAGTCCTTTCCGGAACACCTAACCAGGAACTCTTTGTCTGAGAAACTCATCCTGCATCCAGTCGGGTTCGCAGCGGAGCATATTAAGTTTGGTGGGAGGAGCCTGCTATGAGTCAGGTGTTCTGAGCCTTGTAAGACGAGTTTACTTCATTCAAACAGATTTTAATTTTCTTGAAAAAAGCTTTGCCAACCCATTCGACTTCCTCATGATTAAACGGAAAAACCGGATACGGCGTCAACCATCACGTCATCGCAGCTCCTGTCGAAAGTAATTGCCTTACAGAGCTAAACCAGAGGTTACTGGACCGGCGAGTCTTCCACGCGCGAACACCAGTTCAATGCTTCATGACTAAGACATGAGTCCCAGATAGCCTGCCCAAACCGCGAACCACTGTTATTCGAGTCGGCGGGGCAAAGGTTTGCCCGCTTCAGCCAAAAGCAGTCTGACATGCCTTCGCCATGAAATTGTTTCGCGTCCTCTTTAAAAGAAAGAAAAAGGTCCCGGCTCAACCCCGGTAAACCTGCGCTAGCTTAGAGCTCGATTGACGTTGTGTCAGATCGTTTAGTACCCTATTGTGCTTTTTATTAGAACTACAGTGATTCGGCCTGGCCTTTCTCCGTTGAATATGAGTATTTTTCCAAGGAACGAAGGCATGCTGTACGCCGCCCTAGCTCTGATGTCTTCCATAGGGTACGCGTAGTACTGCAATCTCCGGAGCCCAGCGTTCAGATCTGGGACTATCTTCTGCGAACCTACAACCCATATCACTTTCTCCGCTGTGGCGGCATACGGGCCCAGTTGGCTTCCAGATGCTGATGCAACCAGTACCTGCCCTTCTTCGGTGACAGCGTGGACGCTTCCAACGATTATATCAGGCACCGCGCCCATTTTTATGCGTTCGCGCTGGCTTACGTTGGAACCAAGTTTGTTCAGTTCCTTTCTGATCGATTTATAAGGAGAATTCTGGCCGTCTATCAGCTCTCCGATCCCGGTCAACCGGACAGTTTCGCTGACGCCAGTGAAAATCGTCTTATCTATGGGCAGCTTTGATTTGACGAGCTCGCGTGCTTCTTCCGGCGTGCCAACCACATATACTTCGTATCCCCTTTTTCTTAGAGCTTCTGCAGTTCTCTGAATCTGTGTTTCGGAAGCTGGCTTCGAGAAGTTATAGTCGATTGGCACTCCGTACTGGGTTTTGGCATGGGGTTCGGTAGTCTGCTCCCTTGTTTGGTTCACTTCGAGTGACATGTATATCGTATGTCAAATATTGGTCGTCCAATATAAGGTCGTCGCCGAAAACTTAGCGCCCTGAAAGCAAAGCGTGAAATCGGCAGATTTATAGATTCAAGAGTACAACTATTTCTTGTGACGTCCAGGAAACGAGAGGGCTGCGACATGCGTGGAATGCTTACATTCCAGATCCTCTGGCTGCTCTCCAAGCGTCCCATGTACGGTCAGGAGCTGGCCGGAGAGCTGGAAAGACGTCGCGGCGAAAGACCCAACCCTGGAACAATATACCCCCCGCTCAAGCACCTTGAAGAACTCGGCTGGATAAAGGCGCGTCAGGTCGATCACAACAAAGTCTATGAACTAACAGAGCTGGGCGCCGCCAACCTACATGAGTCACTCATATGGTTTAAGAAGGCTTTCGGAGAGATATTCAGCACGCCTGTTTCGAAGAAGATTAATGAATAGTGTGTTGCCTTAAGCGACTGACTTAGGCTGTTTTTGAGCCCACTGGATTGCCGAAGTTTGATAGGCCTACACCCATGGCTTCAGCCTGCAAGGTGCCGACTCTGCTCCGGCCGTTGTACGGTTTAAGAGCAAATGCAGAAAAAGCGTAAAGCCTCGTACAGATAACTGGATTTGGTGCTAATTCATGCGCAAATGGTTTTTCGAATCATTTGGCGGCGTCGAGAAGCTACGCCTGGTGGATGCATCTTCTCCCGAACCAGGCGCCGGCGAGGCTGTTGTTTCACCGAGCTACGTGGGTGTTAACCCTGTGGACCGTTCCGTACTTGGTGGAAGATTCGACTGGATCAGGCTTCCGCATACTCCTGGGGCAGAAGTAGTGGGGCGAGTGGTTAGTGTCGGTGACCATGTGGGCCAGGTTCGACGGGGGGACCGCGTTGCGGTCTATCCACCAGTATTCTGCGGAACCTGCAAATGGTGTCTAAGAGGAGAAGAGGGATCATGTCTTGAAAACACTCATCTTGAATCGGCACCCGGAATAATAGGCGTGGTTTCAGACGGAGGGTGGTCGGAGGAGTTTCTTGTTCCAGCGCGCAACCTTTTCAAACTCCCGCCCTCCGTCGACGACAGACACGTAGTGGGCATGCCGGTTGACGGGCTTACTGCCCAGCATCTACTCGAACGCGCTGAGCTGAAACCGGGTGAACTGGCTCTCATAGTTGGTGCGGCCGGAGGTGTAGGCTCTTTCGCTGTACAGCTGGCTTCACTTAGGGGGTGTACTGTTATCGCCGTGTGTTCTAGTGAAAAGCAGGCTGAAGTTGTGCGCGGCCTCGGTGCGGGCGACGTGGTCTTCAGTGGACAAAACCGAAAAGTCTCAGACCAGGTTAAGTCTATAGCTGGTGGAGGTGTCGATGTGGTAATAGACCCCGTGGGCGCGTCCACATGGAAGGAGAGTCTTGCCTGCCTGGGTCCGTTCGGTAGGTACGCCACATGCGGTGTTCTAACCGGGAGAAGCGTTGAACTGGATCTTCTAACGCTCTATTCGATGCAAAACAAGGTTGTGGGTTCAACAACGGGTTCTAGGAGGAACTTTGCCGAAGTGCTCAACTACATGGAACAAGGCAGGCTGCGCACTTTGATAGACTCGGAATATGATTTCGAACACATACCTGATGCAGTGACCCGTCTCTCCGTGAGGGGGCGAACAGGTAAGGTTGTGGCGAAGGTGAACTAGCGATGAAAGTAGAGCGAATAGACCCTGTGATACTGTTCGTAAAGGACTTTCAGGCGAGTGTAAAGTTTTACAGGGATCTTGGATTCGAGCAATCAGCATCCGGCGGATCCGGTGAATCGCATGCAGGCTACGTGGAATTCAAGGTCGGATCCCAGACTTTCGCCCTCCACGGAGGATACTCTGGACCGGTAAAGGGGCCCGTCGCCCTTCATTTTGTTGTGGACAACATAGAAGAGATGGTCGCCGAACTCAGAGGGAAAGGACTCAAACCAGTTGAGGAGGTAACCCAACATCCATGGGGATACGAAGTCACCTATATTGATCCCAACGGCTACGAAGTAGAGTTCGTTCAACCCGTCGGCCGAAACTGACCTCGAGCCACGTGCACACGGTTACAGCACAGTGCGGCTCCACGCGCCGACAGCCTTCCCTGAGCTCTGTCTTACAAACTGAACCCGCAGCCATCTGAACGAGTCCCTGGATTTCTCAGCGGTTCTGTGTCGCCGTCGTACACCAGTCCACCTGAGATATCGTCCATGTTCTCCTATGGCTGAGTTCAGCCTTCAGACCTCTCCAAGATTCGTTTTCTGTGGTCCGCCGCAGGCAACGTAAAAAAAGGGTGAGCCGCCATCGAGATGCAGGTGCTGCTAGCTCTTGTTCAGAAGACGCCAGGACATTACTATCCCTATCACTGAGAAAAGCACGGCGAAGCCTGTTAGAAATTCGAAGTCAAAGGCAAGGGAATTGAGGCCTTGCGCTCCTAGCAAGAGCTGTCTACCCACGTCTGTAGCATAGCTGATCGGGTTGACTTTGACTACGACCTGCAGCCAGGACGGCATAAGTTTGGTCGGGAAAAGCGCGTTGCTCGCGAACAGCAACGGAAGGTTCAGCAGATTCATGATGGCCATTTGGCTTTGCCAGTCGTTGGATCTGAGTGCAAGCATCAGGAAAAGCGAGGAAAGGCCTGTTGCCATCAGGAACAGTGCGGCGAACGTCCCCGCCAACCCGGCTACCGTGAACTTTGAAACATCCATGCCGAGTATTACCGCTATTACGAGAACTATGGCCGCCTGAGCTAGCGATCTTATGACGCTGGAAAGAACCTTCCCCATTACGATTGAACCACGGGCAACAGAAGTTGTGAGCAGCTTGTTCAAAAAGCCGAATCTCCTGTCCCATACGATAGACATTCCGCTGAACATGGCTGTGAAAAGAATGATGAACGAAAGCATGCCAACGGCAAGAAAAGAGAAGTAGTTGGTTGTGCCAAACGTGTTAAGCATAATCTGTTGACCAAGTTGATTCAACACTGATGAGGGAATGTTGAGGCCTGGAATGTTGAAAGAGCTGCCTGTAAACAGGGAGCCGAAGTTCAGCGATTTTCCAAATATTCCAAGCCAGATGATTGGCTGAATAAGTGATAGAAGTAGCAGAACAGGAGCCTTATACCATTTCTTAAGTTCCCTGTTGGTTAGGCTCCATAGACCGTGAAACGGACCGTTGTTTACTATCGCATTCCTAGCAGACAACGCCACCGGAACAGAGCCTCCAGCCTTTGCAGAGGCGCGTGTGTCGGAGGCGTTTCTGCTGATATTTCTTGAACGGGAGTCCACTTCTGACACCTCTAAGACCTCGCCATACGCATTGTTCTTCTTTGCGCCATCATGGCAGCGGGGTCGGCTTGTTCCTCTCTAAGAGACTTCCCTGTGAGTTCCAGATATACTTCGTCAAGTGTGGGTTTGGTTAGTGAAATCCTGGAAACAGTAAGGCCGCGAGAGCGCACTGCGTCGATAACTGTCGGAGCGGTTTCTTCACCGGAAGCCGCCTTAATCCTGAAGGTTGAGTCAGAAACCTTTACGTCCTTAACGTTTGGAAGTGAAGCAATAACAGACTCCAAGCCGTCTGCTTTACCTGACACCTTCACCTCTATGATGTCTCCTCCCACTTCCGATTTGAGCTGGGATGGGGTACCTATTTTGATTATTCGGCCATGGTCTATTATGGCAATCCTGTTGCACAGAGAATCGGCTTCCTCTAAATAGTGGGTTGTCAGAAAGATTGTCATCTTGAACTCTTCTTTAAGTGACACGATATACTTCCAGATCGCAGCACGCGTTTGCACGTCCAGTCCAAGCGTTGGCTCGTCTAAGAAGAGTAACTGTGGTCTGTTAATCAGACCCGCGGCGAGCTCCAGGCGTCTCCTCATTCCGCCGGAATATGTGATAACCTTCCTGTTCGCTGCGTCTGTGAGCTCGACGAGCTGAAGCAGTTCTTCGGTTCGTCTGAGAGCCTCCGACTTCGGCACACCGTAGAGGCCGGCGACAAGCATCAGGTTTTCTCTGCCGGTTAGATCTTCGTCGGCAGTGTACTCTTGCGGAACCACCCCGATCACTCTACGCACCATGGCAGGCTCCTTGATAACATCGTAACCACACACAACGGCGTTGCCAGATGTCGGCCGCACAACTGTGGTCAGCATCTTGATGGTTGTGCTCTTTCCCGCTCCGTTCGGACCTAGGAAACCAAATATTTCCCCCTTACTCACCGTGAACGAAACGTTGTTCACGGCAAAGGTCTTCCCGTCAAAGGATTTTGAAAGACCCTTTACCTCTACAGCGTTCGTGGAAGTGTAAGAGTCGTCTGTTTGTGAGATGCCTTTCCCAGAGTCCATTTACGAAGCCTCCTTTTCAACATGTACCAGCTTGCGTCTGTCATGTCTGAGTTTTGAGAGCAGTGTCTGTCCCCACTTCAGATGGTGTTCCACAAGCATTACGTGCTGGCCCAGTATGTATTCTATTTCGCTTGAATCCAGTCTCGGAAGACGGGATTCAATCGTCTGTCGAAGTACTTCTAGGTTCGCCTTCTGAGCCTCTACAACAAGGGCTTCCAACCCGCTGTCTGGAACCATCTGCATAAATATTTTTCTCGCAGCGTTCCAGCGTTTACCGGTAGTCGCAAACTTTTCGCTCAGGTACTGAACGTACTTTTTTCCGTCTTCCGTTAGCCGATAGCGTCTCTGTTTGCCTGTTCCGGTCTGTTCGATCATTTTTTCTTCCAAAAGCTTCCTAAGCAATGGATACATGGAGCCGGCACCAGGTCTCCATGCGCCTTCTGTTTTCTCGTCTATGTCCTGCATGATCTCGTATGCGTACATCGGCTTTAGGCTAAGGGTGTACAAGACGTAGTGCATTAGAAGGCCGCGGGGCACAGCGTTAGGCGCCTTTATGCTTTGAGTGAAACTTCTTATCCTTCTGTGAACGTCTTCCATGGATACAGTACTGTAAACAGTACTTTTAAGCCTATCTAATACGATATAGATTACCAATTCAGCTTACACTTATTTTCCACGTCACGAACGGTGAGCCTGTATTGATGTCAGACGAACGTCAGGTCGTCAGAATCGTGCTGCCCTTTGCAGGCTACGAGAACACAACTAACGCGTACCTTGTCAAAGGAGGAACCCCGATCCTCGTCGACTGCGGGGCCAAGGTGGCAGGCGCCTATGAGGCGCTTGAAAAAGCTTTGAATCTGGCTGGCATAGGCGTGTCCGACATAGGAGCTGTATTAGTGACTCACGGTCACCCTGATCATCTGGGACTTTCCAGTCGAGTGTCCAAGGAGGCGTCGTGTCGCGTGTATCTTGGTGGCCCAGACTTCGGAAAGGCGTTCCGTTTTGAACAGTACGTCAGAAACAGGATAACCCTAGTTCTCAGCGAACTTGAAGGTTCACACATCTATGAAGAACTCGTCGATAGAGCTAAGAAACTGAAGCCTCCGGACTATTACCGGGTAGAACCGCCCACCATGCTTAGCGACCGGTTAGAAGAAGCCGCTGAGCAGTTTGATATAGGCTACAAACCGACGCCGGGCCACACAGAGGGCTCTGTCACGTATGCTGTTGGAGACCGCGTGTTTACAGGCGACAGTGTCCTTGAGAATACTGTGCTCTCTCTTGTAAACTTGGAAGAATACTTGAGGTCTCTTTCGGCTATCGGAAGAATGGGCGCTAGGACACTTTACCCGGGCCATGGACGTGTATTGGATGAGCCGGAGAAGTGGATAGATAAATGCCGCTTAAAGTATGAGAGCAGACTGAGACAGATTGCGACGGCGGTCGCGAAGCCGGTCGACCTCTATGAAGCTAGCACAGCACTGTACCGGACCGGTGGTTCGCCTGGTTCGCCTGGTTCGCCTGGTTCGCCTGATTCAGCGTCAGATTACCTGATGTTTCTGAGGCTTCTTCAAACAAAGGTCTATCTTGAAGCCGCAATCAAAAGAGGATTGGTCGAAGAGCAGACGGACAAGGAAAAAAGTGTGAAGCAGTATCGGGCGGTGTCTTAGCTTGTCTGAAAGGACTCTTGTACTATACTTGGCGCACTGGAGCTCGGAAATCAGGGAGATTGCGGCAGAGCTTGAACGTAAATGTGCGTCTATCGGCGTCGGGTTCAAAACAGTGAACTTCGAAACCGACCCGCTTGACGTAGATAGAGTGCTGAACGATATAAGAAGTATCTCTCCTCAGGTCAGGGGGAAGGTTAAGGCCGGTTCGGGAAGACCTCTGCCGATAACAAATAACGGAAGGCTCAACCTTTCCAACACCCCCGTTGCCATCCTATACGAGGAGAATAAGGCGATTGACGTCTACCCCAAGCGTGTGTCTGGAGTCTACCATTCGATCCTCGACTTCAAGGCGACGCGGCCTATGTCAGCTGAACGCACACTCATTGATCTGCTTCTGGCCAGGCCGGAGCTTGTTGAACCTGACTGGGTGAAAGTTGAAGTCGAAGCAGGAGCAACGGATGAAGACGATGCTGATACGAAGCCTGATTCAAAGAGTTCGAGACCTGATCTCCTTATTCGCAAGAAAGGAGGGGAACTTGTGGTGGTTGAGTGTAAGAGTACGGCAGACCAAGCTTCTCTCGGACAGGTCCTGAAACAGAAGGAGGGCTTCAAAGCCTCCAGGGCCGTAATAGTCTGCTTTGACCTTAAAGGAAACATTCTTGGAGCGGCGGAATCTTCGGGCGTGGAACTGTTCACAGTCAGGCTGCAGCCTATGCCACAACCCGAGTAAACGGTATCTCGTGCCCTAAGCGGAAAAATTATTAGGGTCTCCGTGCCTCGAGGCAGAGAAACTTTGCAGCAGATTGAATCTGAGCAGGACTTATCGACGGCGAAGACATTGTTCTGGGGCGAAGTAGCCGACTACTGGCTTTACAGGAGGCTGAGCGCTTCGGAATCGAATTCCGATCTGTCGCACCTGTTCTCAGAGCTTGCTGAAACCGAAAAAAAGCACGCGGAAATATGGTCGAAAATCAGTGGTACAACATCTAAGTCAGTTTTCGAGAAGATGCCTGCGAAGGTTTCTCTTAGAGTCTGGTTTTACCTGCTTACGAAATGGCTTTTGGGCATCGGCTTTGTAACCAAATTGCTCGAAAGAAACGAGGACCGTGCGCTAGAATACTATCGAGGTAAGTTACAGGACCCGTCCACGAGTCCGACCAGAAAGGAGCTTCTTCAAGAAGTGCTGGCGGATGAAGAAGGTCATGAAACTAAGCTTGTTGCGGAAACAGATAAGCATGCAAAAGACCTCAATTATACGAGGTCAATAGTCTTTGGCCTCAATGACGGTCTGGTGGAGATTCTTGCAGTCGTCACGGGACTGGCTGTTGTCTCGACCTCCGCGCTTGTGGTGGCGATCAGCGCAATAGTGGTAGGGCTTGCGGGAACGTTTTCTATGGCGGCTGGCGCTTACGTTTCCTCGAGGTCTTCGGAGCTGGTGACGGCGGCAACCGAATCGGAATCGAATTCCACGAAACCGGTGAAAGAAGCCTACTATACTGGCGTGTTCTATTTTCTTGGGGCAATCATAGCGACTCTCCCGTTCTTCCTCGGTGTCACAGGTATCGCGGGTATCGTAACGTCCGTGATAGTGGTTTCGTTGATACTTTCGGCGGCGTCGGCGGTGATCGCGATTATCAGTGAGACAAGCGTGAAGACCAGAGTGCTGGAAATGCTCTTCGTGTCGCTTGGTGCCGCGGTGGTAACCATAGTAATTGGGACAGTGGTAAGATACCACTTCGGAATAGTAATATCCGCTTGACCCAACTCGACGGAAGAATCCGGAAAGTAACTCACACGATATCGGAGAAATATGTGTCTGAACACGTGATACGCGTTTGGCAAAGTTGGGGCGGTTTGACGGGTCCCATGTGGAGTCTGTGTTAAGGGCAAGCCATGTGTTTCCTATGGTCTTTCGAACAACTCGTGGTATTCGTCGACGGTCATGGTGTTGAAGTATGCTCTTTGTATCACTTCGCTTAGGGAAGGATGTATGTGCATTGCTTCCGAGAGTGCTTCCGCCTGCTCTGTTGTGTACATGAGGTTAATGATTTCCTGGATAAGAATGGAGGCGTACGGGCCGACGACGTGTGCGCCCAGAATCCTATGTGAGCCTTCCTCCAAAATTATTTTAACAAAATAGTCCGAAACGCCCATTGCTTCCCCTTTCGCCGTATCCTGGTATCTTTGGAATCCTATTCTGACGGCGTCTTCACCGACAGCTGTAATCGCCTCCTGCTCTTTCATTCCAACCGATGCGACCTCGGGGTACGTGAACACTGCGTGCGGCACCGCATGGTAGTCCACTTTGATTTTTTGACCGAGCACCACGTTGTAAAACACTATTTCGGACTCGTAGTTCGCCACATGTCTGAACATGTAGTTTCCGTCGGCGTCTCCGAAAGCCCATATGTTTGGAGCAGTAGTCTGCAGATACTGGTCCACTCTTATCCAGCCGTCGGGGGATAGTTCAACCCCCGTTTTTTCCGGGTGGAGCGACAGGTTTTCAGGCGCTCTGCCAGCTGCGATCAGGATTTCTTCCGCTTCGAAGCGAAGCGTTCGGTGATTCACGCGGTCATACGCAGACACAGCAATAACTTTCTCAGGGAGCCTGCTCACTTCGGTAACCTCTGTCCCGGTGTAGATTTTCACATGTTCTCCAAGTCTGCGGGCTACTAGCTGCGAGACTTCCGGCTCCTCGTCTGGGAGAAAAGCCGCGTTTCTACCTATTATCGTCACGTCGGAACCCATCGCGGAGAAGAAGTGCGCGAACTCTGCCGCAATATAGCCGCCGCCCACTATGATCAGCCTTTTCGGAAGATTCTTCATCTGAAAGCGTATTACCGTGTCACTTGTATGGTATTTGATCTGGTCGAGGCCCTTGATTGGCGGTATGTAAGGTTTTGAACCTGTTGTCAGAAAGAACATGTCCCCTTTTATCGTTTCTTCGCCAACCTTGAGAGTGTAGGGTGCAACGAACTCGGCCTCCTGATTATAGTAGTCTATGTCCCTAGATTCCGAAAGCCCTCTTCTTATGGATTCGATGTCAGCGTCTATTAGACTGCGCATCCGCGTCATCACGTAGCCGTAGTCGGCTTTCTCCAGCTGAAAGCGCACGCCTAGGCTGCGCGCTTCCTCGACGACTCTGATCACCTCAGCTGGATACACCATTATTTTCGACGGTATGCAGCCCCGGGTAAGGCAGATTCCTCCAGGTTCATTCTTGTCTATTACAGCGATCTTCGCACCTCGGTTTCTTTGTAGGAATGCGTCGACGATGTTGAGCGCAGAACCGCTGCCTATGATAACCAGCTTATAGTGTTTCAAGCATACATCGATAGAGGTGTGAATCTTAAAGCTTTCAAAGTGTGCTAACGTAACGTTTACGGCTACACCAGATTCAGTATAGCCGTCGACAGGGCGGTGTACCGGGCGATGGTTCACCGATCAGACTCTTCTTCGACTCTGTCCCACATGAATGACTGCGGGCTTGGCGCTTTCAAGCTCGGGGTGCGTGTGAGCTACCTGCCAGCATGATAGCGGCGTCACATGTTCACGCTTTCCAGAAAAGCGTCTACAACCTGGTTGAAATCCCAAGGTTTCTCCCAGTGTGGCACATGGGATGCGTCCTCAAATATTTTGAGCGTTCGGCAGCGTGTTGCATGACACACTTTCTCAGCGTCTTCAACGGGCACTACCTGATCCTTCCTCCCCCACACAACCATTGTAGGTACACCTGTTTCGCCCAGTTGACTGTAAAGTCCTTTAAAAGGCGGGTCCTCCAAACCATGTGGCGGGTAGCTTTCTTCCGGCGCAGTGTCTTCCAGTATGATGCATCTCGTTCGCGGAGCCGCTAGAAGAGCGCAAATAGACGCGAGCATTCCCCCAGCCGAATTACCTACGTAGGCTACAACATCACAGTTAAGCAGCATAGTGCAGCGAACAACGATGTTCGCCCAACGTCTGAGATCCTTTGCTCTCTCCATGTCGTGCAGCGGGACACTGGGAGCCCAAACCAGTCTGTTGGCGCTGAAATAGGGGACGTTTTTACGCCACGTGCCCGAGTGGGCTCCCAGTCCATGTAGGAACACCAACAGCTTTTTCCCAGAACCTTCAAGCCTCCCGCCAACCGTGATATCGTCCAAAAACATTTCGTGGTTATCGTACGACGCCAAGGATTCATCCGCCTCTAGGAGAGCTCCGGACGCTTAAGCCGTTACGTCCGAGCATAAGGGAGAAACGTCCGGGTATGCAAGGCTTAACTGTGAAAGCCCACAAGTGTCAGTTACTGGCAGGTGTCTCCGCGCCGGTTCTCGCAGCGGCCGCCACCTTCTCCCGTATTTCCATCCTAAGTTTCGTTGCCGCGGGAAGGGCCTTAACGACGCTGTCGAAGACGGTGCACAGACGCCGATAAGCGTTCGGAAGCGACTGCTTGGTTTTCCCCAACACGATTCTGTTGCGTCCGTCATGTTTTACTCCCTCGGCTTCAAGAACCCTGTAAAACTCGTCTTCGCTCACTGCTCGGAGCACACATTTCGTGATGAATCTACGCCTATAAGGAAAAAGCCGGCTCGCTCTGATTGAGGCTGGCAGACCAGTCCTGTAAGCATCGAACATTTCAAGCAGGAGGTCAGGGTATTCTAATTGGCAGGTTGCTATCAGCGAATCCTGGCCGCCCAGAGTAATCGGGCGCGGGGCAAGATACGCTGAGGAGAACGCAACGGCGTCGGATTCCAGCGACTTCATAGATGAGCAAACAGTCTGAAACAGCGGCGGCTCACCGCTGATAAACCTCGAATAAAGTTGCTCTGAGTCTTCGGCCCATATGGCGCCGAGATCACCGCTGGCTAATCTGGACCCACGGTCGTTGTTGGAAGCTAGGTAGCCTTCTACGCTGCCCAGCCATTTTCCCCGCACGATTACCACCGAGCTGGTTACTCGTCCAGGGTCAAGGTCTTTAAGAACAGTTCTGACTCTTCCGGCCACCGTTGAAGGACGCTCTTCTGCACCTACTTGGCGCGCATGAAGCACTTCGCCGTCCAAGCCTCCGCGTCTGATCTCTGACTGAACCGGTGAGAACACGTCTCTAAGAGCCCCGATCAAGCCTTCAAGAGCATCCAGCCTCCCATAGCAGTGGGCTCTGAAGCTTCTTGACGGATCCTCTGCGAAACGCAGGTACAATCCCAAGTGTTTCAAAGCTTTTCCGAAGCCCCGTTATTAACCGTGCCGGTAAAAATGACGAGAGCAGCCGACGGAGGGGAGACATGTTTAACGGACTCCAAGCTGTCAGGGTGGTTGTATGCTTACGAGGGTCCTTGTCACCGTTCGAAACTGTATGGGTGCCCAGCCCGCTGACTATTCGACGCTCAGCAGTAAGTTGGTTGACTGCGTAGCGGCGGCCGGTGTGAAAATAGACGTCCGAAACCTGAGGGTTGCAAGTAGACTCATACAGTTTGACGTGTTCATTTCGTCCGGGGAAAAGCCTCAAACAGTCATTGAGCGGGTTCTCCAGCAAGTGGAATCTGAATTCTGCGATGTCGTCGACTTCGCTGACATAACAGGCGGAGTGGCTCCGCTGGTAGCCGGCAAAGAAAGGCTTGAGCTTGCTTACAGAATGTTTGCGGAGGAAAGGTACTGGGAGGCCCACGACCTGTTGGAGACGCTGTGGCGCACAGAGCGAGACCCTGGGCGGAAAAAAGTGCTACAGGGGACTATACTTGCCGCTGCCGCCATGGTTCACGCGCAGAAGAACAGAAAGGAAGTGGCTCTTGGGGTAGCTGCGCGAGCGCTACGGATGATCCGTGTGTATAAAGACGATGCAAAGATCGGGCTGGAGCCCTTTGACGTCAACTACATTGGAGCCCAACTCGACGAAATGGTTTCGACGGGCGCCGTCAAACCTATCGTGCCGGCCAATCCAGGGAGCTAACATGCCGGTAGAACGTTACTGTAAGGCGTTCCGTTAAACAGGATTCGTGGAAGTGAAATCAGTAAGCGTCTCACCAGCACCCATATTTGACGAGCAGGGTCACGCAACCGGTAGCTGAAAACGTTCATCAAACAGAGACCCCGATTTCGGAGGGCTAATAGTTGAGCGCGCCCATTTTTGTTTATGGTCGACAGCAGCGTTGAACCTAAGGAAGTCCTGAAACGTTACCATGTCATCGCGGTTGTAGGCGCTTCTCAAAACCCTGAAAAAGACGCGCACACGGTTCCTCAATACCTCAAAGACCATGGCTACACAGTTATTCCGGTCAACCCGACCGCTAAGGAAATCTTTGGCGAAAAAGCTTACCCCTCTCTGAGCCAGCTACCGGAAGAAGTGGCAAGAAAGGTGGAAGTGGTAGATGTGTTCAGGCCGAGCGCTGAGCTTCCTCAGATAGCCCGAGAAGTCGTTGAACTCAGGAAAAAGTATGGGAAACCCTACGTGTTCTGGTCTCAGCTCGGTCTGCTTAGCGATGAGGCGAAGAAAATACTCTTCGAAAACCACGTGGACTACGTCATGGATGCATGCATGCGCATAGTTCACTCTCTATATCTGGCGCACGCTCAAAAGGAAGGCTAGGAGAAAGGGCAGAGTTGGCTACCATCCTGTTCCATTGTCCGGGTAAACAGAATTAGACGACTGTGACGGGTTCTACAGTAAGGCGGAGCCCGGTGTTTTCGCGGAGGCTTTTAGTTCAAAATCCTTCCTCATATTAAACAGGCCGATCGCTTCACCGTAGAATAGGCCCGTGGCGTATGCGGTGGCAAGCGCGGCGACAACACCCGGCAAAGAGTATGCACCGTAGAATGCTACGAGGCCATACCTTATAACCAGCAGTGCGATCCATAGGAAGAGTATCCGTAGAGATCTACGAAACATGAGTCCGCCTTGCGTGGAGAAAAACTGGGTGTCACCGCAGATCTTTAAGCCTGTAAGCACACCCGCCGCAAGTCCGAGAACAACGCCTGCTGTGAACAACGGGATCTGAGCTGACTCGAAGCCTATGGCCGAAGGCAGGTATTCGAACACCAGAATAAGAGTGTACAGGAGAGGTATTCTGATGATTCTCTTCTGCGAAAAGGTTGAGCCCCTTTGGTAGCTGCGTATCCTTCGGAAAAATATGAAAATTATGATCAGCGCAGATATTACTTCGCCCGGTGAAGAAAATTCCGCTGGAGGGGCGCTCAAAAACCAGTACACCTGTATGCGTTCGGCGCAAAAACCAGAGTTCCCTTTAAGAGTGCCGGCTATGAAAGGCGTGGCGGGTCCCTGAACACATGATGTCTTTGCTAGCTGAAACAACATTCAAGTGTGCTATCGTGTACACTCAGCTTGATTAACCGCCTTCTGAAGGTTTTCTGTTCAGTACTGAGAAAGCGTGCCC
>JAVZLA010000011.1:0-33934 GCA_038883995.1 Thermoprotei archaeon
GTTGCCCAAGCCCTAGTCGGCGACCCCCGGCTGCTTATCTTGGATGAGTCGATGATAGGCGTAGACCCCGCCGGCGCCATGCATTTGAGAAATGTTCAGAGATTTCACATCTAAAGGTGGTGCGATCCTGTTTTCATCACATACGATGAGCGGGTAGAAGCCTTGTGCACTTCTGTGATAATGTTACACCGGGGTAAACTTCTTTTCAGCGGTCCAGTGGACACAGCGTTAGAAAGCTACGTTAAGTCGAGGATGCTTAGAGTTGATGCCTCCGATATTTCACAACAGGTCTTGGATTCGATCTCAAGGCTGACAGGAGTATTCTCGGTTGAAAGGACTCGCAGCGGTTTTCAGGCGTCGGTTACAGTTTCACCTGACCCCAGGCCTTCTATCGCGGACACTTTGATACGTTCAGGCTGTAAGCTGTATTCGATGGCATACGAGTCCAACCTGCTTGAAAAAGTGTATGTTAACGCGTTAGCGGAGGCAGACCGTGATGGCTGACGCGGTTTCTTCTGTGGCGTTGTATGAGATACGCCGCTCTGTGGCAAGGCGTAAAGTGATTGTTCTGGTTGCATTCACGATCCTTATAGACACGCTACCGTACGTTGCGCTCGCCTCTACGGGTTCGTCGATCATTCCGGTGGCGGACTACCCGTATCTATGGGTTGCCGGCGTCTTCGCTCCCCAATCGCTTTTCATACCCTTCATAAGCATACTTATAGCCGGAGGAACGATGTCTGAAGAGTACGAGCAGGGTACTGCCGAGCTCTTCCTCTCGAAACCTATAACACGCCTACAATACTACGCGGGAAAGTTTCTGGGAGGGTACGCTTTTCTGGTGTTTATAGTTGTCCTGAACGACGTTTTGGCCACCCTGACCGCTTCGGCGACGTTTGGGCCGCAGGCGGGGGTGACTGCTCTTCCTGAAATCTTGGTTGTGCAGTTTTATTCGTCGGTTCTTTTCTACACAGTAGCGTTTACGGTTGGCGAACTCCTGAGGCGATCATCACTGGCCTATATTTTTTCTTCAGCAATGTTCTTTACAAGCACCATCCTCGGCGTATACCTCGCCCTTATACTTGGGATCACAGATAACAGGCTTTACGCGGCAATTCTAAGGCTGCTTCCGACTACAGCGACCAGTTCCCTTCCAAGCCTACTGGCCGGGAGGCTTCTTCCTTCTGCGGCGAGTTTCATACTGGGACTCGTATCGGCCTTTCCATCAAGTGGAGGAGGGTTCGATTTCTATCTCGAGCTGATAGCAGTCTACACCGCGACGGCGTTGGCTGCGGGCGTTATACATTTCGTTGTGGCAGACGTTACTAAGAGATCGGGTTAAAGTTGATCTTGCTACGGCTCTTATAGCTGCATCTCGTCCCAGCGCTTCTTCTCCCGGTACCACAGGAATACCCAAAAAGGCTCATAGGTGGCCTCGTTAGAATTCCGACGCCGAGTTGATGCCTAAGTCACGACGTGCTACAGTAAGCGCGCCGCGTCCCGGGTTCGGGCAACCAGAAAGCAGCCGACAATTCTCCGCCTTGGTCAAAGGGGAAAGAATACCTTCCGCCTTCTACGCTAAGGTGAAAGTTTCAAGCAGCCCGCTGGGAGGAATGGGTCTGTTCGCGATGCGGCATATACCTGAAGGAACACCTATACTCAGGCTCGGAGGCTTTCTGGTTGGACGCCGACCAAGAGGCGACAGATACGCTCTCAGGGTGGGGCGCCGCCTGTTCCTCGTCGACAGCAAGGATGAAACGGATTATGTTAACCACAGCTGCGACCCCAACTGCAGGATAGATTTTTCAACCCTCAACCTCGTGTCTACAAGAAGCATCAGTGCGGGCGAAGAGCTTACCATTAACTACTGTACTTCAGAATACGACATACAGCCAGAGTTTAGGTTCGCCTGTAGCTGCGGAGCCAAGGGGTGCTATGGCACTGTAGCGGGCTTCGCGCATCTTCCACCGGATAAGAGAAAGCGCATCCTGCCATGGTGTTCGCAGTACATCGCGTCGAAGGCACAGTGATAGCGTCCGGCGGCCTCCGGAATAGTTCGATACCACAGTGAATAGCAAGGAGCCTGTTCAGATAAAGCCAAAGAACAATGAGTTTGTTCCAGCCAGCAAAACCATTTTCACTGGGCTATTAAATGGCACACGCAAATGGATACGTGTTGATATACACTGGTGGAGCCGTTGTCAATTAACTTTGGCTTCGTTTCTACGGTGTTGTGTTTCTAAAAGCATTTCTCACGTCGACAGCATAGAAATATAACCATACTCCAGCGAATATTAGGAACCAAAACCCAAGAAATGCTACGGCGAAGCTGTGCCAATATGGATGATACTTAATTTCAGCCGATGCCACATAAAAAGCAATAGGAAGAGATATGATCGCGCCCGGAACGACTTCTAAAATTATTCTCGTAATCTTTTTAACCATGTTCCTGTCTTCATTGCCGATAAAGTCCACTCATATTAAATCCTTTTTGAACGTTGTCAGCCGTTTGATCCTAGGAAACTATTCATGATGTTTGTTTACTCATCTGGCAATAATGTCAGAAACCGGTGTAGATGAACCTGTGGTTACATCCATTAGTAGGTTTAACAGGAACAGGTTGAAAGGAGGCAGTGGAAACTATGGAAATGCTGGGATTGCTATAGCAAGCGCCATAGTGTTTCTCACGGTTGTGGTGCAAATAGTCCTTGGCCAGCCGTTTGTTTATACTGGGAATGTAAGCAACTTGGTATTTTGGGTCCTGCCAGCCAAAACATCTAGCTCACCGCAGCTCCCGCATTACTATCTTGTTGGCGACGACATCCCGTTAGCATCCGCTGAACTTGATTTGATATTGAACACGGCACGCTAGCCAATTTGCTGTCCTACACAGCTACCTATACGCCCGCAACCTCAATTGCTGGACTTACAGCTCAAGCCGTATCTGCTGGTCTCATTGTTGCGGGCATAACAGAGATAATCGCTGGTACTCTGCTTGGATTAATGCCTATAGTGAGCATGGGTATTCCTGCCTGCGGTAGTTGCCGAAATAGTTACGTTTGTGTCATTCTAGGAAGTTCAAACAACCTTTTTTTGATCTTAACCCCAATGAACCTTAACCTAAGGTTACATGTTTTCCCGAATTGGGGAAACCTTTTTGTGTTTCTTGGTAAGCATTGTGCGACTAAGAAGATAATCGGTCACTGTCTTTTGCTTCCGATTAGCCATCCGGGAAGCTTTAAGGAGAAATTACCACACGACACCGGTAGAGAGAGTGTAACAGTTTGTAATGGATGATCGTAGGCTAAGCAGACCTGAAATAGAGAAAAGTTATAAATGTGCAAGTATCCGAGGCGCGGTCCGCAGTGCGTGCTTGGCGCGCAGCCTGGTTTAACCTATGTGATGGGCACGTGAAAGGCATGGTGCATCGCGATTAAGGTTTCCAAGCTTATGGGAGGAATGTCGCTTGTATTCTTCCTTCTTGGGCTTGCTGTGATAGCTGTTCCCCTTTACTCAGCAGCCTCGTTTAAGATAGTGCAGACCGGTGCAAGCCAAACGGAGGGCTCGAGTATACTAATACCTCTAGAAGTAATAAATGGGGGATTTCTTGCGGTGAACGACTTACAGGTTAACGTGTCACTGCTGTCCCCTAGTGGCACCTTGGTTGCTTCCGGTTTGTCTTCAGGGCTAAACGTGCCCGCTGGCTCACGAACTAACATCACGATAACGGTGACTCCTAGGGTTCCCCTTTCTGAGCTTACATCTCAAACCAATCTTACTGTTAGAACATCGACTTCTATGAACATAGGTGGCCTTTTGCCCATTGAAATATCGGAGGAATCACATTTATGAAGTTAGCTCCGCTCGTTTTCTTGGCTTGGGTTTTAAGAGGAGGTCCGGCTGCTTGTAGGAAGCCCCCGTGTCAGGCTAGTAATTGGGCCCGGCAAGGGATTCGTAGAACGGCCTCTCGGAGATGTTTGGAGGTGTTCACTTGAAAATCAGTTGGGGTAGAGTGGCGCGTGGGGTGGTTGAAAGTGGACTCGTCGTATTCATGTTACTATACTTTCCGCGCCTCATAGAGCCGTATCTAGCGAAGGAAGGCATAGACGCTTCGAATCTGATACACGCCGTAAGCGCCGGCTCAGCCGTCTACATTGTGGCAGTCCTCGCCGCCACAACTTTAGCGGGTTCGATTCTTGCCCACACAAGATACAGGGGGATCGTCACCTCTGTGTTGGGCGCATCCACAGGATTCTACTTTTACAGGCTTTTCGGCTCAGGACAAATGAGCTTCTCGGTAACAGCTAACGGCTACCCGCTCAGCGCGGGCGTAGGCGTGGAATACCTGTTCATACTATTCGAGCTTTCGGCGCTTGTGACGGTTGCACAAGGCGTGGCGCAGCTTGCAGGATCATAGTCTTTTCTCAATAGAATAGAGGCGTATGGCGTGCGTAGTAGTGGGCTATCGTGCGGCTGAGCATTAGCGGCGAACATCCCTCGATAGGTTGCGAGGTACCGCGTATATCGTCGTCTACGTCTGATTTTCCTGTCGGCCCCGCCCCTTCTTTTGTGATGTGTTTTTGACAAACTTTGGCGGTACCTCTGATGGAAACGTGTCACAAACTAAGAGCCTGGAGCCTTCACAGGAGAAATCGACTAATCTGTACGCAGTCAGTACGCCACGCTTAAGTTGACTCATTCGAATCCGAATTCATGGAAGGCTACTACAGGTATCCGGACATATACGGGGACAGTGTTGTGTTCGTGTCCGACGACGATGTTTGGCTTCTCAAGCTTGGCGAACGCCAGCCCAGAAGGCTCACAGTGGGCTTCGGACTTACTAGAAGGCCTAAATTTTCTCCGGACGGGAACTGGGTGGCGTTCGACGGCGTTAAAATGGGAGGCCAGTCTGTTTGCGAAATCTACGCCATTCCGAGCTCAGGAGGTGAGGCGAGGAGGCTGACTTCCCTGGGGTCGCCTTCAACTATGATGGCGGGCTGGACACCGGACGGCCTGGTCGTGTTTTCAAGCGAATACGGTACGCCGACAAGGGGCTGGAGGGAACTTTTTACGGTTCCACTTGACGGCGGAATGCCCAAGCGACTTGGCTTGGGGCCGGCTTCCGGCGTGTTCTATGGTCCGAGAAAGATTTTAGCCAGAAACGCCTTCGATTTGACTCACTGGAAAAGGTACAAGGGAGGAACAAGAGGAAAACTCTGGGCTGAAGGAACATCGGCTGGGAAGTTCGAGAAGTTCCTTGAACTAGACGGAAACCTGAATTCCCCGATGTGGGTGGGCGACCGCCTGTACTTTGTGTCAGACCACGAGGGAGTTGGAAACCTGTACTCAGTGAACGCCGCAGGCAAAGATCTCAGAAAGCATACCGATCATAAGGAGTACTATGTGCGTAACGCGTCATCCGACGGCAAACGGATAGTGTACCATGCGGGAGGAGATCTTTTCCTTTACGATCCGGCAACCGGCAAAGACGAGAAGCTCGCAGTGGATCTGCCTTCTCCGCGTAGACAAAGAGAGCCAAGGTTTATCGAGACAGCCAAGTTTCTCCAGGAGCTTGAGCTAAGCCCGAAAGGCCACCTGATAGCTCTAACCGTAAGAGGCAAGCCCTACGTTATGGGCAACTGGGAGGGGCCGGTGGTCCGCTTCGGCGTGGACGAAGGAGTACGGTACACCCATACCTGTTTCATAGATGATAACAAATTTGTGACCGTGTCCGATGCCTCTGGAGAAGAGAGGCTGGAAGTCTGGGATCTTTCAAAAGGCACCCATAAGACAATAGAACAGGACTTGGGACACGTTGAAAACCTGGGGGTATCGCCGACCAAGACAGCCGTCATAGTATCCAACAACAGGTTCGAGCTACTCTACGTTGACTTGGAGTCCGGTTCCGCCAAGGTTCTGGACAAAAGCGAATACGGCATCATCGAGGAGTTCGACTGGCATCCCGGTGGAGAATGGGTGGCGTACACGTTCCCGGAAAGCCAGCACGCCACGAGCATAAAAATGGCGAACGTTTCGACGGGCGTGCTGACACGGGTTACCTCACCTGCAGGCTCCGATTTCTCACCGTCTTTCGACCCCGACGGCTCCTATCTGTATTATCTTTCGAGAAGATACCTCGACCCAGTGTACGATAAGATAGTGTTCGACCTCGGGTTCCCAAAGGCGGCCAAACCGTTTCTGGCAGCGTTACGCAAAGACGTGGTCTCCCCGTTCACTCCTGTTCCTCGGCCTCCGCCGACCTCTGAGGCGGACAAAGAGAAAGAGAAGGAGAGGGGGAAGGAAGGAAGCGGATCTGGAAGCCCACGTGTGGAAGTCGACGGACTTACGGAGAGGCTTGAACCGTTTCCTGTGGATGAAGCTGACTACACCAAGATAGTAGGGGTTAAGGGGAGAGCCCTCTTCCTCTCCTTCCCAGTCGAAGGGGCCACACGCCACTGGTTTATTTCTGGTTCACCCAGAGCCAACGGGATAATAGAATCCTACGACATAAAAGAAAATTCGAAAGAAACGTTCCTAGCGGGCGTCTCAGACTTTAAGGCGTCGGCAGACCGCTCTACGCTTGCCGTTAGAGTGGGCGATAAGCTAAGAGTGCTTTCAGCCGCCGGTAAACCCGACGAAAGAGCTCCTCCTGAGCCTGGTAGAAGAAGCGGATGGGTGGACCTCACACGCGTCAAGGCACTGGTTTCCCCTCCGGCGGAGTGGGGTCAGATGCTACGTGAAACCTGGAGAATGATGCGTGAAAACTATTGGCGCGAAGATCTGAGGGGAGTTGACTGGCCGTCGATTTACACCAGGTACTCCAAGCTTCTTCCCAAGCTGAGCACAAGATCAGAGCTCTCGGACCTGATCAGGGAAATGCAAGGTGAGCTCGGCACATCACACGCCTATGAGATGGGGGGCGACTACGGTTCGGACGAAGGGTATCCTGTGGGGAGCTTGGGAGCAGACTTCGAGTTCAACGGCGAAGGCTACACCATCACAAAAATCCATGTGGGAGACGCGGCTAACGAAGGTGAAAAATCTCCTCTTGTCACGGCAGGTGTAGACATTAAGGCAGGAGACGTTTTGCTCGCGATAAACGGGGAACCGCTATCCAGAACCAGTTCACCCCAGACGCTTCTGGTTAACAGGGCGGGCGAACCTGTGCTTCTCAAGGTTAAGAGAGGCTCAGAGGTACGTGAGTTCACGGTCACCACTCTAAGAGACGAGCGGAAGCTGCTTTACAGGGAGTGGGTTGAATCCAACCGCAGATACGTACACCAGAAAACCGGCGGCAAAATAGGCTACGTTCACATACCGGACATGGGTCCCTGGGGCTACGCCGAGTTTCACAGACTCTACCCTCACGAAGCGGACAAGCAGGGGCTGATCGTGGACGTCCGCTACAACGGCGGAGGCCATGTGTCAATGCTGATACTTGAAAAAATTGCGAGGAAAGTTATAGGATACGAGAAGCCTCGTAGAGGCAAGCTCGTACCTTACCCACAGGACGCTGTAAGAGGTCCGGTTGTGGCAGTTACAAACGAGCAGGCTGGTTCAGACGGAGACATTTTCAGTCACGCCTTCAAACTCATGGGTCTCGGTCCACTGATAGGGACTAGGACATGGGGTGGAGTAGTGGGAATCAACCCGCGTACATCGCTTGTCGACGGCACCTATGTGACTCAGCCTCAGTACGCGTTCTGGTTCAAGGACGTGGGATGGGGCGTTGAAAACTATGGAACGGACCCCACGATAGAGGTGGAAAACGCTCCCCAAGACTATGCTGCGGGAACGGATCCGCAGCTTGACCGCGCGATAGAAGAATCCCTGAAACTTCTGGCCCAGTCAAACATTCTCAAAGAACCCGTCTAACAGACTCGCGAGCCAATTCCGGGTGTAGTCTGCCCTTGGACGGGCCTACGCGATCTTTGGCTCAGCCTACCTCGCAGCCTCTGTTGACCAGGCGCCCAAAAAGCCTGTGAGCCGGCTTTGTCCGGAATCCAGTCCGCTCTTTTCCGGTGCCGCCGTTTTCAGGCTGATCTCACAGATGTTATATCCAGAGTCCGGGGCCGCCCATGAACATGCCCCCTAGCCCGAATCCCACAAGGCCCATCATACCCATCATCGCCGCAGTATTCATGGCGTTTGCCTGGGATGCGATGTGTTGGGCTTCGTGTGCTTTCACGTGGTCCGAAAGCTCTTCGTCGGTTTTGAACAGCATGCCGTCCAGAGAGCATATTTTCAGCGACGGGTCAATTTTGTGCACTATCTGCTCCCACATGCGTTCTTCGAACTTGTGTGCGGAGTGAAGTTCTGCGGCCGCTGCAACGCCCAGCGTCGCTACGCCTTCCACGGCTGGAACAGCAAGGTCTTTGCCCCACACGCCGGCGTTTAGCTGAACTTCGAATTTCCCTTTGGAGCCGGCGACCACAACGTCCACGTCTCTAACCCGGCCCAGAACGATTCTTTCAACGTTCGCCTTCTTGGCGTGCAGATCCCAGAAGCCGGGTTTGACGTCTTCCGACAGCACTTTGAATCCCTCGCTTTGCAGAAGTTGCTTTATATGGCTGAAGACGTCTGCTGGCTCAATGTCTTTATCCACGAATCCATGTCTCCTCAAACACGTCACCTATCTACGGTTCGAACGGAGGCGTTTAAGTGCACCGAAATATGCTTGACAAACTTGAACTACTCAGACCTGGTTCAGCGAGGTAAAGAGACTGTGGATTCACATATTGCTAAAAAACAGGAATAAACACACCTGACTTTCCAGCCGGGGGATACTGATCGGTCAGAACAGGTTGACTGCGAATCCCACGAGAAAACCCAACAGTATTGCGGCGTAAACCAGGCGCTGTGATGAATAGTCCAGGTTTCTGAATAACGATTTCATCATGGGGAGTACGACGTAGATCATTGCGCCAACGGCTAAGCCGTCGAATACCAGGCTGAGCGTAGGCGTGCTGTAATAGTATCCGACTGCTCCCCCAAGTATGGTAGGGGCGCCACCCAAAAGCAGAGCGGAGAACATCGTGGTTCCGGTGTCCCTTTTGCCGATGAGTGGGACTGCTATGGGGAATCCCTCCGTTATATTCTGAAGAACGAAGCCGAACAGCACTACCAGTGCGTAGCCGCTTAGCCCTATGGTCGATCCAAGTGAGCCGAATAACAGACCTTCGGTTAGGTTCTGAAAACCTATGCCCAGCGCAACGGTATATGACGCGGCGGAGGGTGTCAACCCTGTCTTGGAACTATTTTCGACCAAGAAAACCACGGCGAACCCAGCAATCAGGCTGAACGCGAATGCTGCGTCCCGAGGAGGTGAGGAGCCGTATCCGTAGAGAGAGCCGTCGTAAAGCATGTTTGACACGTCTGAGAACACGTCGGCTATCAGGAACACCAGTATGCCCGTAGCCACCGATACGAGGAGCCGTAGCCCTGTTTGCCCCGGGTTTCTTTTGAACGTGAGCGGCAGGGTCAGAAAAATTGACAGCCCCATGACGGCGGAGAAAGCGATCGTCCACGGGAAGCTGAGCGGCGGACTGTTCATGACGTATGTCAATTCCTGTAGACTTTTAGCGTTTACGACGTTAACTTTTTAGTTAACACCGTTATTAACATGGTGTCCCGCTATGGTCAAAGGGTCCGGAGACATCGGCACTCCTGTACTCAGCGAGGAGAAGCTGATTCCACTCGTCAGAGCAGGGGTTGCGCTAAGGCTTTCGAGGCGCGGCGTCCGTGTTAGGGATATCGCGAAACTTTTGAACGTCACCCCTGCGGCAGTGTCCCAGTATATCAAAAACAGGAGAGGTTCGACCGATTTAAGCGCACTGAAGTCGCAGCACATTCAGGAGTTATTGGATTCGTTCGCCGACCGGTTGTTCAGCAGGCTCGACGCGGGCCCTGAAGTTGTTCGAACAGCAGAGCTATTGGAAGCCGCGCACCAGCTTATGTCAGTAGGTGGAGCACGCCAACGGGTAACTGCCAGCGCCTTCCGCCGAGGGAGAGGGAAAGATATAGAGCTTCTCAGACGCAGGCTCAGACTGGAGCTTTCAGCGGCGGAAAGATACTTGGAGTTGGCTAACAGGGTTTCAAACGATTATTTCAAACTGCTTTTGCGACTGATTGCGTCAGACAGCCTGAGGCATGGGGACGTAGTTTCTCAACTTGCTTCATGGCTTGAGTCTGACCGGTCGCCGACTGTAGATCAGCCTGATCGCGAACTTTTGAAGAGTATGTTGAGCATTGAAGACTCTGCCAACGAGGCCAAACTTGAGGAAACGGTGCAACTGAACGATCCGCTGGCAAAGATCCTGTTAAAGTGGGTGGACATGGATGAGGCCAAGCACGGTGCAATCGTGATGAAGATCCTTGGACTACATGCGGCAAAGTAGAACACACGATGCTTCAACGACTCGGAGCATTCAATCAGAGTTGAGTCGAACATTGGACAACCCACGGACGTAGGTTGACTACGCTTATGTAATTCCCATGGAAGAATGTCGGGATTCTCCCATGAGCGCCGTAAAAAGATTATCAGCTGAAACAGAGTCGGGGAGATTTGCGGCGCTAGTGTTCGCATTCTGCGCTGAAATGGGTCTCGACATGATCTATTTCACCATCCCCTTATACGCGAGCATTCTGGGAGCTGGCCCAGTTCTGATAGGTCTCCTTGGCTCAGCGTACGGGATGTCCTACGTGTTCGTGGCTTTTCTGGGTCCAAGACTCTATGGTTCCGTTAACAGGGACCTTCTGCTCGTAGCATCGCTCGCAGGCTATACAGTCCTGATATCGCTGTACCTGATTCTGCGAACACCTTTCTACTTTTTCTTGGTAAGGTTGGGTGAAGGAGTTGCGCTGGGAGTGTTCTGGCCGATTGCGGATACAGTTGCTTCGGACAACGCTATGGGAGAACGGATGATAGGCTGGTATAACACGGGCTGGAGCGTCGCCGCGGTTGCCGCGCCATATCTGTCGGGGTTCATGATCGCTGAGACAACCGTAATAGCCCCGGTGGCGGGAGCGATGGCTTTCGAGGCATTCGACGTAGTGTTTGTCTTCGCCGCTATCAGGGTCCCGAAACACGTCCAGCACGCTGAGACAAAACTCCCCCGAGTCAACTCGGTAACTCTGTTCTCAGTGGGGCTCCCAGCTTTTGTATCAGCTTTCCTGGCCGGAGTTGTGCTCACGATTTATCCGCCGTTTCTCGCAGGCCTGAGGCTTCCCTACACAGCCATCGGGCTGATAGCGGGATCTGCTGGTTTGACAAGAACATTCATGTTCGCTGGCTCCGTTAGAGTTGAGGAAACAGTTGGAAAAAGCGTTCTGGCAATCCTGGGGTTCGGGTTTCTGTCGTTCATAGCGTTGAATTCGTTCACCGACAACCCCTATCTCCTGCTGGCTTCGATGCTTTTGGTCGGAATAGGCTTAGGCGCCCTGTTTCATGTGGGACTCGACAACGCCCTAGCCGACACCCGCAACGCCACCGCCAATGTGAGTCTCTTCGAGGCGTCGCTTGGAGCAGGGCTTCTGGCCGGACCTCTGGTGGCAGGAATCCTTGAACACCTGTATCGCGCCGAATCTTTCGCCGCGATAGCCACTGTACCCGTGGCCTGCGTCCTACTGTATTCAGTCAGCCGTCGAGCCAGAAGCGTAGGTAACACGGGCAGAGCCGCGTAATTTTTCGGCTTTAACAGGGGAAATATTGAGTACGGTTGATCCCGGATCGACCTGGATTCGGCGGACCCCTACGCTTACTTGTATACAGGAAGTAAGACGGTTTTTAGGAACAGTGAATTCCCGGTTCCGTGTTATATTGTTTGCAATCAAACTGGAATTTAGGCGACGGCGAGTCAGTTGCCTACCGTGGTGGTCAGCAGGCAACAGAGAATTCTTTGCGCGGTTCAACAAGATGGTAGCCGTGCACAGTAAAGCGACTCGGCAGAAGCAATGTGTACGTGTTTCACGTTCACCTGGAGAGGAAGGTGCCGGCGATCAGTGGCGCTGGGAGCCGACGGATGCGGTCAGGCTCGGGTTCCGCTATCCAATTCCGTGTTTGCAGCAGAATCCACGGCCGGAGTTTCGTCGAGAGCAGAGTGGTGGTGCCGTTCGACGGAAGCTGAATCCATTTCTGTTCTGGGCTGGGTCTATAATGACGTATGAAGTGTCGTAGATTTAGCCGCTAGCTAATATGTTGGGTTCTGGATTATTCAGGTGACGCACGAATATGATACAGGGCTCCGTAGGCGTAGATTTGGCCGGCTCCCCTAAGAGAAATACGGGAATCGCATATGTCGACGATTCGTTCGAGATTGATCATGCAATAGTAATAAGCGATTATGAAATCGTCGAATACGTTTTGAACAAGCGGCCCAGCTTAGTCGTCATAGACGCCCCTCTTTTCCTGCCAAAGGGCAGGCGCAGCCTGGATACACGTCAAGACATCCATCTGAGGGAATGCGACCGGGAGCTGATAAGACGCAAGATCAGGTTTTTCCCCGTTACACTCGGCCCGATGAGAATGCTCACAAAACGCGGAATACTGCTCGCATCCATCTTACGCGAAAAGGGTTTTCGAGTCTTCGAAGGTTATCCTGGAGCTTCTCAGGACATACTGGGTGTCCCCCGTAAGAAAAAGGGTGTGCAGGCGCTTGCGAAAGGATTAAGGGAACTCGGCTTGAACGCGGGCGAATGGTCACACGACGAGCTTGATGCGCTAACCGTTGCCTACGTAGGGTGGCTTCACCTGCATGGCAAAACCGAGCTGATAGGCGACCCTTCAGAAGGCCTAATGGTCTTACCGCGACCAGACTCCCGGTAAACTCAGGCTAGGACAGCGAGCGGGTGGATGTGATTTTCGCTGTCCCCACTCTTAGTTGCATCCGTTATCACCCAGGCCTTTAGGTGAGCTGTGTAATCGGTCAGTGCGATCCGAGATATCGGTGGGAACACCGCCTTATGGGAGGCGGGCTAAGATTGCACAGTAGGAGCCGCAGAAGGCTCAGACCAACATGGCAAGTTCAAGGAGAGGCTTCTTGAACCGGAAATCAAGAGCAGCTGAAGTTAGATCAGTAGTTTACTAGTTTCCCGCCAAGTCATACCGCAATGTGTTGAAGACGACCAATCGAACACGCGGGTTTCACACACCGAAATCTTTTTGGTACATTGTTTATTCAAGGGGCATACAGGCATGTCATACGATGATATTATTTCGGAGGCGGCTGTTGCAATCAAACCTCACCGAATCGAAGACAGGATTATCGGAAACGTGGCCGCCATAGTAGTGTCTGAGTCTGGGAACCATTATGTGGGACTGTGCATTGACACGCCGTCCGGAACCGGTTTCTGCGCGGAAGCAGCCGCTATCGGAGCCATGGTGACTGCGGGAGAATACAGGATAAGCCAAGTAGTGGCCGTTTCAAAACACGATGACGGAAAACTCTATGTTCTTCCCCCATGCGGGCGTTGCCGGGAATTCATGCGCCAGATAGATGAACGAAACTTGGAGGCGGAAGTGGTTCTCGGCCGGAGCGAATCTATGAAACTTAAAGAACTTCTCCCAAGACATGAGTGGCTCCAGCCACTTTGAGATCTCCTCCTGCGTATTAGGCTCAGAGGATTTTCCAGAAATATTGCCCGTAATCGTTTGGCATCGGCTGAAAACTGTGATCGAATACTTAAACGCAAGCCAACTGACTTTGTAACAGACCTGTGTCAGGGCCGCCGTTTTTCAGTGGGTCCGCTTTATGATGAACTCCTTGTGGTCTCCCAAGTCGTTAACGCTTACCAACTGGTGTCCAGTTCTCTTCGTCCACGCCTCCAAGTCAGGTTGGGCAGCGGGATCGTTTGCGAGTACAACTATTTGTTCGCCTACCTCAATCTGCTTAATGGCTTTGCTTGTTTCGAAGACTGGCAGAGGACACTGCATCCCCCTGAAATCGAATTTTTTCAATTCGGTTGCCATACGTAGACTATTATACAATAATTTGGTACAATATAAACCAGATGTCTTCTGTTTACGATAAGTATCTTTGTTTGATCTGTTTCGAAGTGTGTCGAAGCGCTTAGGCTATATGCATCTTATTTATATAGCGGTTTACATTATCAACCTCTGACGAATTATGACGGAAGTGCAGGATGCGGATACTGTTCAAAAAAACAAACTGGTTCTAGTCGTAAGCAAAGGTACGCTGGATGCTCTGTATCCCGCCTTTATACTGGCGACAACGGGAGTCGCCCAGGGAATGGAGGTATACATGTACTTTACCTTTGGTGGGATGAAATTGCTAACCAAAGGGCAGTCAGACCAGCTTGACGTCTCAAAGGATCTCGGTCTTTCGAAGCAGGAGTTGTTGTCACTGATTTCGAAGGGAGGTATGCCAACCATTCAACAGATGCTTGAAATGGCCATCCAAGCGGGAGTCCACATAAACGCCTGTTCGCCGACAATGAAGCTGTTCGGCACAACGAAGGAAAACCTGACTGTTCCTACAGCGGACGTGGTGGGAGCTGCGACGTTTCTACAGTGGGCTTCAGACCCTGCTGCTGTAACGCTCTTCATATAGGCAGACTAAAACCAACCTTTTTGCGTGCTGAATAACATGAGGTTGGCGTACGTCAGATACGCTGACCCCAAACCGTTCACGGAGCGGCCCGGCGAACAGCTTACACTTGAGTCACACAGAGTCGTGTTCCAGGCAGCCGGAATCGTAATCAAAGAAGACGGGGAGTACCTGGTTCTCGGTGAAGTCGCAGACATAGGTGACAACAGATCGCTTGCGGAAAAATATGGCGCCGACATGTTTCCCTCATACCGCAACGTGGTGCCGATACGTAAAGTCGATATCCTGGAGCTGCGTGAGGTCGAACTAGAGGAGAAGACTGCTGGCAGAGAACATTCTGAGGAAACTGGTCTTCGGTAAACCGGTCAGCTCTGTTCTCATAGTTGACACCGCTGACACTGACGCAGCCCCTATCGCAGAACACTTGCTGAAACACATGACAAGCTCAACCACTCAGGAGGGCAAAGTGCTGCAAAACGTGTCATCCGCCGGCGTGTCCGCGAAGCCAGGTTCGAGCATGAGCACTAGGGCGTCAAACTATCTCGAAAGCCTAGGAATCGAGACAACAGGGTTCAGTACGAGAACACTGGAACCGGAGACCATCCAATCCTACGAGCTCACGCTCGCATCCGACATGGCTGTTAAGGGGATACTACTCTTCCTTGCCCCAGGAGCCCAGATATACACCGTATCAGAGTACTCTTTGACGGGCTCCGACATTCCACCAATGGAGGAACTCGACGACGAGGCCTACTTCAGAGTATGCGGTGAATTAAATCAGATGATGACAAGGGTTGCGAAAAGGGCTAACCGGAACAAAACGTTCTAGAATAAAGCGTTCTAGCCTGCTCGACTGTCTAAGCGTCTGACTGGAACCGAAGCCTTTATCGGATGTTTGGGGTCCTCTTTAACCACCCCGAGAATCACAGATGGTACAGCCTCCCTTACGCCGTGCACCGACGCCACTTCGGCCAGAAGCCTCGAGAAATCCTGTTTGTCTGCGCTGCTACCCATTGCAACGAGGTCGTACATTCCAACCGTCAGATACACGTAGCATATTCCCCTAACGTCGGAAACCTTCTTTGCTACGGCGTTTACGTCGCTGTCAGCGCCGGTCTTTATGTAAAAAACCGCGCAATATGAGGGACCCACTTTATCAGGGTTAACTATCGCGCTGAACCCTCGTATCACGTTGAGGTCCAGAAGCCTACGCACTCTTTCACTGATCGTGGTCACGCTAACCCCCATTTTCCTTGAAAGCTCCCTGTACGACAGGCGCGCGTTGAGTTGCAGTGCCCTTATTATCTCAACGTCAAGCTGATCCAAACTCACGTGATCCGTACCTGCAAGGAGATCAGAAGGCATGTTTTCCACTCAGTCAAAAAGCGATATCTGCGCAGAGTATAGTTTGCAGACGCATATAAAACTGTTTCCAACACACGCTAAGCGGTTCAAAGCCGACGACCAAAAGTATACTTGCCCCCCAAATCTTGAGCCAGCCGATTCATTCTTGGCTTCCTCGTCTAAGACCGCTTCCAGAGTCGGATTTAAGGTCCAGTCGAGGATCAGCCGAACCATTCTGACCGCTTCCGAACAGCTTTTTACATGACGCTGAGTTTATTCTGTGCTAGGGAGCCCAGCTAAAACAATGAGCCAGACAACGGGAGACCAAGGCTTGCGTTCATTGAAAAGCACGTGTGTAATACTATGGCATTATGGAAGTCCAGAAAGACTCGAAGACATACCTGCCTTTCTGTCAGGCATTGTTCCACCCTCCATGCTCACGTCTTACACCGAAATTTACTCGAAGAAATACTCGTACATCGGTTGGTCTCCCCAAAACCATAGGGTTAACTCTCTTGCTAACAAGCTGAAGTTGTCCCTGAACGGGGGTCACGCCGAGTTCGGTGTGCTTACAGGCTCAAAACACTGGAAGCCCTCCCTTAAAGGATCCCTCGAACTCGCTGTTAAAAAAGGCTTTAACCGGGCGTTTGTAATTCCTCTGATACCGTTCAGATCAAAGTGGCTTCTGTCCGAATACACTGAAGCATTGTCTCAGTGGGTTGGCGACAACAGGGGCTTCGACGTAACTCTCGTGGACGGCTTCTACGATCATCCTGCATACGTCTCCAACTGGGTGGAACAGATACGCGCGCTTTTAGATGAGCTATCAGACCAGGCTGGGAAGACGGCGGTAGTTACGAGCTTTCACGCTATTCCTCTTGGAAAACTGTCCCAGGAGGAAGCCTATCTCGAGCAGACGAAGTGGCTGCATTCACAGGTAGCCTTAAAACTGCCTGATGTACGCACAGAGCTCTCATACCAGAGCGCTGCCACCACACGGGTAAAATGGTCGAAACCCTCTGTAGTGGAAACCATGATCCAGCTTTCCAGGGAAGATTACTCAAACATAGTAGTTGCGCCGATGGGCTTCGTATACGATCACCTGGAAACCATTTTTGACATAGACGTGGTTTTAAAGGAGGCTGGAATAGTAGCGGGCGTGAACGTTTTCAGAGTTCCTGCTCCAAACGACTCGGACTGGTTCGCCACAATGCTGGCGGAACTGGTCCGAGCCAATGCTCGCGCCTAGCGAACCCAGTGAAATATCCGCGGGTACAGCATACTTGCAGCGCATGCACCGTGATGCTCGACCTGATGGCAGAAGCCAGACTTCGCCAGCGTATACACTTTAACACTCGGGTATATATCCCCGAATGGCCTACCAGACAAGTTTGCCATGCCTGAAGACTCAGAGACAGTGTTAACGCCGTCTCCACGACACGTTGATTCAGGTTTGGAGAAGCCGGAAGAAAAAATCCCGGACCGGGAGACGCTAGAGCTTCCTAGCGAACCTCTGAAAAGGTTTGAGAAAAGCCCCGTTCTCCTTTTCTGGGAGATGACGGCCGCCTGCCCTTTGCTGTGCCTGCACTGCAGGGCGTCCTCCCTGTATACTAGGTCGCCAAGCGAACTTGGCACGGTGGAGGCGATGGTAATGCTCGACACTATAGCTTCATTCGAGCCGGCACCACCGACTGTCGTGTTCACCGGCGGCGACCCGCTTATGAGAGACGACCTCTTCGAACTCCTTGACTACTCCCGGGCTCTCGGCATAAGAACTGCGGTTTCACCAGCGGTGAGCGAGATGCTCAGCCAAGACACGCTAAGAGCGCTTAGAGACCTGGATGTGACGTCGATATCCGTGAGCCTCGACGGTTCAACCCGTCAGCTTCACGACGAAATCAGGGGAGTTCAAGGAACATATGATATGACTCTTGCCGCGGTCAGGACTGCGCTGGCTTTGGGGCTCAAGGTGCAGGTTAACTCGGTGGTTATGTCCAGGAACTTCCAAGATCTTCCGCACCTCTTCCATCTTGTAAAGTCACTTGGCGTACCCGTCTGGGAACTCTTCTTCATCATTGTGACAGGAAGAGCTTATTCCGCTTTGAACCTCGATGCACCGAAGTTCGAGGAGGCCGCTCGCTTCGCGATAGAAGCCTCCAGAAGAATAGGCGCCATGAGGGTGGTTGAGGCACCGTTCACCAGACGCCTGCTTTACAGTTCGACAGGCCAAAGCAGGCACGGTGCAGAACCCGAAATATCCGACGTTCTTGTAAAAATAGAGGGAGAAACATCCAGAGAACCAAGCTTGCCCAGGCGCGGGACACTTGACGGAGACGGGACAATGTTTGTTTCGAGAAACGGGGACATATACCCGGGAGGGCTCCTGCCAGTTAAACTTGGCAACGTCAGAAACACAAACCTCGTGAAAGTCTACAGTAGGAACAAGCTGCTTCGCAAGATCAGGTCTAGGTCGTTCACCGGACCGTGCGGAACATGCGCCTACAGGTTCGTTTGCGGTGGCTCAAGAGCCAGATCGTACGCCCACAGCGGGAGCCCGCTGGGGTCTGATCCCGCCTGCATATACGGGCAGTCCGCGGAGTTCTCGGTCGCGTAGGATGATACTAGTCTGAGTCTTCGCTCAGGCTGGTTTTCAAGGTGAATTCGGGCTTCGACGCCCGGTACATTTTCAGATAGGGTTCAAGGGCCTTGGCGAGTTTCATCTCAGCTTTACTCAGATGTTCTTCAACTGTCGACGGAGACAGGCCCAGATGTCTTGCGATTTCTGACACGGATGCGGCCTTAGGTATGTCGTAGTACCCATAGTTGAGTGCTGCAACCATCGATTCCAGCTGTCTCGGTGTGAGGTCGGAGAGGAGTCCGTCCACCGCGACTATGAGCGAGTTCGTGATGGATTCCTTGGAGATGGGTGCCTTACGGAGAATTCGGGCTTCTCCAAGAGCCTCGTATTCGCTGAAAAGGCTCTGGAACTCTACGTCACTGAACGAGATAATTGAAAGATACTCCTTGCCGCTCCTGTATTTTATCGGCGACTTCCAAAGACAGTTGTGCTTTTCAGCCATCGCGAAGCTGCTTACTGAGGGCGCGCATACGCATCTTACGGTCGAATTGAGTTTTTTCCCTTCTATGTGAACCTGAAGGAGGTCGGGGTTCCTTTTTGACATAGTTGAACCTATTTCACTTGAAACCAGTTTGCACATTTCTTCGCTAGGGCACACCACTTCCACGTAGTCTACTCGGCCGTTACACCATCTGTCTATCTGTGCCTCTGGAAACTTCTTGGAAACGTTGTTAAGCGGCAAACTGTGGTCCAGTTCAAGCAGATACTCGAACATCATCAGACCCGTTATACGCCGGTACAAGATTTACGTGTTGCTTGCAGCAAAAAACAAAGCATTATGGAGCCATCAGACTATAGTGGAAGAGGCATTGTTGTACGCGGAATAACGGAATCCATGTCAAGCCAGATGTTTTTGTCGCGTCCGAACACACGGTTCGAGAACACAACGCGCCCTTGGAGGCCCTCGGTATAGAGGCGACGTGACGATGGCGAAAGTCCTAGTACTGGGAGGAAGATTCGGGGGGCTAACGGTCGCATATACCGTCAAGAGGCTCGCCGGCGACCGTGTTGACGTTGAACTTGTTGACAAGGACAGGGTTACGTACTTCAGGCCTGCGATCCCACATGTGTCGGTGGGTGTTAAGGAGCCGGACGAACTCGGCGTTGACCTGTTAAAGGCGCTGCCCGGAAAGGGGATAACTTTCCGTCAGGCTTTGGTTAAGAAGATTTCGCCCGACGAGAACAAGGTTACGTTAGAGACGCCTGCAGGAGACGCGGTTACAGAAACATACGACTACCTTGTGATCGCGCTGGGAGCCTATCTTGCGAAGGAGTGGGTGGCCGGCTCAAAGGAGAACGCCGATGCCCTGTGTGAGATAGGAGATATGCTTCGTCTTCGCGAAAGGTTATCCAAGTTCAGCGGGGGAAACGTGACAATCGGTTCAGGCATTTTCCAGCAGGGTTCGAACCCTAAGCCCAAGTTTCCGTCGAACTACGTTCCGAAAGCTGATTCCGCATGTGAAGGCCCGATATTCGAGTACTCGCTTATGCTCAGTGGATACCTAAAGAAGAAGGGGCTTCTCGGAAAGACAAAGATAACGGTTTATTCCCCGGGAGAATATCTGTCAGACCTCTCACTGCAGACTCGGAAAACCGTGAAGAAGCTTTACTCCGACATGGGTATAGAATTGGTCGAAAACTTCAGGCTTAAAGAGATACGTCCGGGAGAAGTGGTTTCCGAGGATGGTAGAAAGATTCCGTCAGATCTCTCTGTTTACAAGCCGCCGTACACAGGCGTCCCGGTGCTTAAAGAAACCTCTGGAAAACTTGCGGATGAAGCAGGATTTGTGCCAACCGACATGAATATGGTTAGCCTCTCATACGATAACGTGTACGCGGTGGGCGACGCAAACGCTGGAGCGCTTCCTAAACTGGGGTACCTTGCCGTTCGAACAGGGGAGATCGCAGCCCAACACTTGGCTAAACGACTGGGAGTGGAAGTCCAAGTAGAAGAGTACAAGCCTGCGGTATTCTGTGTCGCCGACAACCCATATGAAGGATTTGCTATTGCGGTCGCGGACGACACATGGTTCGGGGGATCTGTCTCCAAGGCGGAGCCGTCTGCGGTCAACCATATGAAGAAGGAGCTTTTCACAAAATACTATATGTGGACTAAGGGAGACATGGTTCTGGAAAAATACTTGGCGAGCTGGTAGGCGAAGGCCATGGAAAGCCCGGGTTCCGAAGTGGAGTCTAAGACGACGATTCGTAGAGGCGAGCTAGTGAAGGGCGCGCGACCCGCTGACGCTGAAAGCAAACTACGAGTGATTGCTGAAAGATTGAATGATCTCGGAATACTTGACCTGGTTGTCGGTGTGCTCGAAGATGAAAAGCAGGTTGCATCACTGATCTCTGCGGCCACCTCAGACGAAGTTTTGACACTTACTAAGCAGTTTCACCCTGCGGTCAGGCTCATGTCAAACCTGAACGTCAATGCAGCAGAGCAGCTCCTGAACTCTGTGACCGGTGAAAAGGCGCGTGCACTGCAGGCACTACTGGACTTGGCATCCGCGCTTGACGAGAAAGGATTGATTGAACCCGTAGTAGGTTTCCTAAGAGACGACAGGGCATTTTTCAAGGTTGCATCCAGGGTCTCAAGCGAAGAAGCTCTCTCCTTTCTTGGAAACAGCGGTCAACTTTTGTCTCTTATTAACTTCTTGAACGAACCGAAAGTCAGGTCCCTGCTTGATTCTTTTGTTGCCGTAGACAACCTACCTCAGGTGATCGGCAGAGTCGTAGAGCTTGTTTCGGCTCTGGATAGGGCTGGCTTGATCGATCCTTTGATCGGTCTGCTACTGGACGAAAAGATGATGGGTGCGGCCGTCAAGCTGCTTTCAGACGACAGGTTTCTTGAGCTGGTAAGGCACTCTGGAAACCTGTTCACTTTGCTTTTGAATTTGGCCGACATGGACGAAGAACTTCTTTCACTTCTGACAGCCATGCAAACTGAAACAGCTAAGAAGGTGTTCAAGGCGTTCAGGGAGGCGGGAACCAAAGATCCGCAGCCAGTTAAGGGAACCTTCGCGCTGCTCAGAGAGCTTGGAAACGACGACGTAGGAAGAGGAATGGGCGTTGTGTTCTCTGTGTTAAGAGAGCTTGGAAAGCAATATACTCCTGCTACGCGAACAGGAGACTAAGCCGCTTTGCCGCCGTCGACGTGAGCGGGGCCCCACACCTTCTAGGTGCAGCCGTATGGCATGGAAGTCTGTATCCCATGCTGCGTCGACCTTCAGCCGCCGCTAAGCTCGGAAGCCCGATACAGGACTCTGGGTAAGGCTGAGTGTTCGTTAAAGGAAACTTCAGGGCCTGAAGCTGGGATTTCGGTTTATTCGTGTCTGGTAGACGGGCCGGCGCATATCACGGGTTCGTGTGAGTCCTGTAATCCAGAGCGAGTAAGCCGATTCAGCCACTTATTCAAGCACGGATCCCCGCGCCTGACCCAGCTTGCTAACAGGAGTTCATGGGCTTATCCATGATCCGCCTCGGTCAGGGGATCAGCCAGTTGTATAACGGTCAAAAACATATTGGCATGTGAATCGAATTAGCCTTGGTCAAATATGACTACAATATTGGTAAAGCATGAATGGGGAACACAGGAGGACCAGGCGGCGCAGAAGTTCTTCACGGACATGGTTCAGGCGTCGAAAGCCGGGAAGCTTCCAGGAGGCTTCTCGTTGGTATCGGCACACATTGACAAGAGCGCCAAAGCCGCGTTCTGCGTCTGGAACGCGCCTTCATTACAGGCCTTCGCAGAGGTTGCTAAGAAGCTGAATCCGCCGACGAAGTTCCAGCCGTACGTGGTCGAAAAACTCGCGTAGAAACAGCGAAAAAGGTTTTCTTCCCCTATTTTTGTTGCTTTTTGAAGCTATGTTTTGAACGTGTTTTACTGAGCGGGCGGAAGCTGTTCCGTGAGGGACTCAAACCTCGATAATGGTCAGTTTATGGGTTGCCGGCAAGGCAACGTTGTAGACTCTGGTTGCGCCTATGAGCGCGTTGTGGCGCACACTCTTGTGCGAGTGACCATGGACCCATACGTCAGGCTGGTGGATCTCGATCAGACGTTGCATGCGCCTCGAAGCCAGCTCGCCGGGACTCCAAGTGTCTTCACCTTCAATTGTTTCGTAGCAGGGTGAGAAATGTGTCAGAACAACCGTCTTCCTTCCCTTGGAAGCGGAAAGAAGTTTGTCGAGTAACACGATTCTTTCCTCATATACTCTCCTGGTAGCTTCAGGGTCTGGGTTAGGGGTTGTGTTCCAGACCAGCCATGGGGTTACGACGTCTCTAACACCTTTGGACCCGATTATGTACACGTCTTCGCCGTCTGCGGAGAAAAGTGTGCTCTGATCCCACAGCCAGTTCAGGTCCTGGTGACCCAGGTAGAAGCTTTCGAACCCTTCGAACTCGTTGTTCCCGAAGCACGCGTACACTGGCCCGCTAAAGCGTCTACGAAGTAACTTTAGCAGGTTGGCAACCTGCCCGTATTCGTTGTTGTGAACCATGTCGCCGGCGAACAGGAAACCATCAACCTTTCCGAGAGAAACGGAGTCGAGCGCGTGTTCAAAGTCGTCCAGATGTCGTGGGGCATGAACGTCGCTTACGCATGCGAAACGCACGTTTGCGGCGCCCGCCTACTCGTTTATGACCTCTCCCTGCCTGAGCACATCCGCCACCTCTGGCCTAAGGATTTCCGGCGGCAGAGGCTTCCCCTCTGACAGGAGAGTCCTGATCCTCGTCTGGCTGGTGCTTACATGATATGACTCCGGGTGCGGACACACTTTGGAGGAAGCCATCCAACCGCACACCTTGCAGTAGAAGGACTCCCTGTACCTTAACGGCTTCACTCCGACGTCCAGCTCGTCGAATATCCTGTGGCAGGCGTACGGGTCATAGTAGTTTCCCACTCCCGCTTGGTCTCTTCCAACAATATAGTGGGTGCAACCGTAGTTGCGTCTTACAATCGCGTAAAAGAGCACGGCCTTCGGGCCGGCGTACCGCATTGCAATGGATAAAGATGATAGCAGAACCCTGTCACGGGGATAGTAGTTTTCAACGAACCTGGAGTAAGCGCGCATGATCACTTCTGTCTTATAGTCTCCTTTCTTGAGTTTACCGACAACTGGCTGAATCATGAGCGCGTCGACGTCGTCTCGTTCAAGTGTTATCCTCTGAATATACTCGTGTGCTGTGTGCGGCGGATTCCTTGCCTGATATGCCGCAACGTTCACCCAGCCCATCTTCTTAAAGTAGTCTCTGGTTTCAGCTGGCGTCAGCTCGAATTTGGCTGAAGGAACAGTCAGTTTGCCCAGACACGTCACTTTGCCGGCGACGGCGGTGGTTCCCGTCTGATGCAGGTCTGACACATTTGGATGAGCCAAATCCTTTGTCCCATACACCTTCTGCGCGAATTCCCCACGGTCTATGACGTATTTTTCTTCAACCGAAATCAATGCAAAAGGCTCCCCGTTTAGCCCGCTCAAGCCCACGGTGTCGCCGGCTTTTACGTCTCTGAGCTCATGTTCCTGGCTTTCGAGAGGCAGAAACACTATTGGCATGGTCCAGGGCAGCCCGTTGGCTAGCCTCGACGAGTCAACCACCGACCTGTACTCGGATTCAGTCATAAACCCCGTCAACGGGGAATAGGCGCCGCACGCGATTTTATCCGCGTCGTACACGCAGTCCACAGGGGATCTGAGGGCTGTGACTTCGCGAAACTCCTCTGCTCTGCGTTCGGCTTCGACTGGGTTCAAGTAGCCGTTTACGAGTTTGCCGCCGTAGGGTTCGGCAACCATTTCAGGTCAAGTCCAAGCCCAAGTGTTAGTCGAACAGCCGGATAACCGGCTTGGTTTCAATGTGCCAGTCGCCTGTTGAGGGATTATACGTGGACACTGTGAACACGTTCCAGTTCTCGTCGTCGATTTTGGGATAGTCAGCCCTATAGTAGTAGCCGGGCCAACGGGTCTCCTTTCTGAACGCCGTATGTCTGACCACAGCCTCGGCGACCCATACTCTGTGGTTGAGTTCCCATGCTCTCTGCAGCTGATGCAGGTTTTCGGCGGCTAAGTGGTTCAAATCTTCTTTCAAAGCCAAAATCAGTTCGAGGCCCCTTGCAAGCAGGTGTTCGTTCGTGACGTAAAAGGTGTTTACTCCGCCCGCGTACTCGTCCATGATTTTCTCAAGCCTGTTCAACCCGTGATTCGGATAAATGTAGTTGGGCGCAACGGTTCCTGCGACAATCATGTTGTGTCCCACATCGTAGTTTTCCAGAGGTTTGAAGACGGATTCCCTCAGACGCTCGACGGTTGCTTCGTCGACGTCAGGGGAAAGGTCCGGGTGGTCCAGAACATATTTCACAGCCGATTTACCTGCCAGCCTCCCCTCTGTAAAAGATCCGCTCGAAAACTTATGCGGGCTTCCGCCGACAGTGTCTCCGGCGCCGAACAGGCCTTCCACGGTCAGCATCCTGTTGTACCCCCAGAAATATTCCTTTGGAGAAAGGTCGGATGGGCCGCTCGCCCATGCACCAGCCGCCACCGCGTGTGAACCCATTACGTATGGTTCTGAAGTGGTGAGCTCTGAAGGCTTTTCCTTAGGGTCTATGTTGTTCGCGGCCCACATGCCCACCTGTCCGATTGTCATGTCGAGGAAGTCTTCCCACGCAGCCTCCTCTTTCTCGGGTGTCTCGGTCACTCGCTCCGTGTGGATCAGAATTGGTCCGCGGCCCTCTTTTATCTCCTGAAGCATCACATGGTTTCTGAAGCATGTTGGCAAAGGTTTGGCGTCAGCCCACTTGCCAACCAGCTTGCGCAGTTCCTCGAACTTTGTTTTCTCATACTCTTCGCCGTATACGTTTGTGGCAACGGCCTTTAAAGCAAGAAAGTAGAAGCCCACTGGACCGTAGCCGTCTTTGAATCTTGTTACAACAAGCTTGTTCTCCATCTGAGTCATCGACGCACCAACCTGTATAGGCAGCGCGTAGGCTGAGCCATTATTCCATGGCGGATACCACGTTCTGCCCGCGCCCTCCCCCACGGACCTGGGCCTGTAGATGTGTGAGGCTCCACCCGCGGCTACTATCACGGCTTTCGCCCTGAAAACATAGAAGCTGCCGTCTCTGACGTTGAATCCGACTGCCCCCGCTATCCTGTTCGGGTTCCTCCGATCCTTTAGCAGGTGGGTTACCATGATTCTGTTGAAAACCTGTGCACCGGACCTTCTTGCAGCTTCTGCGACTATGGGCTTGTATGATTCTCCGTGGATCATGATCTGCCATCGGCCTTCTCTCTGGTAGTGCCCGGTCTCCTTGTTGTAGATCATGGGAAGGCCCCACTCTTCGAAGAGGTGGACGGTTGAGTCAACGTGTCTTGCAATGTCGAAAAGAAGGTCGTCTCTGACCAAGCCAACCAGGTCGCCGCGCGCATATCTGACAAAGTCTTCCGGTTTGTTTTCGTTCCAGCGCATGCCTATGTACAGGTTTATAGCGGAGAGACCGTGGGCGACTGCCCCGCTGCGCTCTATGTTCGCCTTTTCCACGAGAGTTATCTTAAGCTTCCTGCCCCAGTACGCTGATTCGTACGCGGCGCCGCATCCGGCAAAGCCGCCGCCAACTATCAGTATATCCGAGTCCACTACTTTCGTTTTACCTGAGGATTTCATGGTTGCTCTACTCTCCTCCACCAGCTTTGCGCTCCAAAACCGGCATCGACGGAACCATCAGTTTCTCAGGTTCGTGTGACAGCAGCTGTGAATCAAGAAGCTCTCTGGAAGGCTCCGGATAAGACCTTGACGGAGGAATTGTGTCTTCTTTGGTTGTTCTGATGGGGAAAACAAACTGCTTGACTCTGCCATCCCTGAAGCGCACCCGCCAGGATACTGCGCCTTTAGCGGGCTCCCTGAGCACGGTTACCGAGTGTCCCAGGGGGTTGAAGTCGGCGTAGCTCCTTACATCTATCGCGTTTTCGGGACAGTATTTTACGCATGAATAGCATTCCCAGCACATCTCTGGTTCGATGTTGTAGGCTCTGCGCATATGCGGGTCGATGTGCATTATGTCGCTGGGACAGATTTCGACGCATTTACCGCATCCGTCGCAGGCAGACATGTATACATATGTCGGCAATCAGTTCGCCTCCTTAACGTACACTTTTTCAGAAGGCCTGGGTGTGTGAACCAGTCCAGACCCGGCGTCCAGTCTATGTTGAACATTGTACACTGCCTTATAGAACATATGGGAGAACTTGGTCCACGGCACAGTCAGGAAAAGGTAGGCGGTTGCCAGAAGGTAGAGGGCGAGCCAGAAGTACATGAAGGCGGTTGCCGTGGTCGTGTAAACAGACTCGTAGACGAGGCCGGTTAACGAGTAGGCGAAGACTCCGAACGCGAACCTGTCTCCCGCGCTATATGTGAACAGTCGCTTACCCTCCTTGGATACGTTCACTCTCTGGAAAAGGAACATGACGCATCCAGCGAGCATCAGAATGTAACCCAGGGTCAGCGCAACCTGCCCGGGGGCGCTAAGTGCAAACGGCGCGAACCCAGGATAGGCGAAGAATCGTACCACAGTGTAAACGACCGTTATGATAAACCCCCACTCCATGAGCACGTGAGAAAGCCATCTGGTATACCTCGACCCGCAGGATAAAAGGGGCGCGGCTCCCGCGACGTCTGTCGCAACCGACTTGGCGACAACCGAAAGCTTGCCATTGGTGATTTCTGTTTTGCCACCAAACATTGTCTGACGCCAGCTTCTTTCCTGCCGGAAGAACGCGAGCTTCCCACCTGCCAGGGAATCGTAAAACAGGCCAGCCAGCATTCCAAGAAAAATCACAAGCACGAACACCCTGAAGTCCAACGGATTCTGAAACACGTCGGAAGGCACGGTTGACATTGACAACCTTTTTTCCATGACCGCAGGCTAACTTAACTCTTTCTCGTCCTTACGACTGCGCGGCCGCCGTAGGGACCGGTTTTAAGGTTTCAGCTAAACGCTGATCAGCCTGTCGTATCCTCTGACGAGGCTCGGAAAATCGCGGACGCTGACCTGCCTGACTTTAGAGGACACGTGAATCGGGTCGTCGCCGACCACGCATACATCGACTCCTTCTGAGAGCGCTTTCATCAAGGAATCCGAGGACAGGTTGATGACGGCTTGACCCATGAGTGCCACAGTTACCTCGTGTTTTGCAGAGGTTTGGCCCACGATTTCCCATATGTCGGAGTTCTCGGACAGAATCCTGCTGAAAAAATATAGCACACGCATCTAGAACACCAAGACCTTTGACGACAGAAGCATCTCAGCTATCTGTTCTGCTGAAAGGGGCTCACACGCGGGAGGCACGGTGATCTGCCTTTGTCTGGCGCTACGGTCTGACGCGTACAGACGAAAACCCGGCTCCTGAACAAGCCTCTTCAGCGACTCGGTTTTCAAGCTGAGACTCGACCAATCCAACAGCGCGTAGACTCCGTCGTCGACGAGCACATAGTCAACTCTGTTACCATATCCCAACGCCATGTAAGATAATCTGATGGATTCGGGTACATGCGCGCTGTTCAACGGCGGATGAGTCTGCAGTAAAGTGAGTTTCACAGTTTACGCCTCAGATGTCAGACTTATCGTGATCTCGGATTGTTCAACGTATTCGCAGAGGTCTTCCAGACCGCCTTCAAACACCTTCGGCGACAGATCCACGCACCTTGTTTTGACACATGTCGTACATGCGGCGACATTAACCGACGGCAGTTCGGTCAGTTGTCCGGCCGCCGAATCCGGAAAGCGGGACAGGAACAGGTTCGAACCATTGTAGACTCCGTCTCCAAGTAAGAAGACTTTTACTGCGTCGCCAGCCTCTGAGAACGCTTTAGCCAGGCTGAGCGCTTTCTCGGCGTTACGATGCTGGACGGGTGAAGTGAAAAGCAGTATAAGTACTCCCGTCAACTATTCGGCCACCGTTCCCTGTTCTTTGCGCGCCCAGAAAACAGGCTGCGAAGGGTCGGCGCACTTTAGCAGACCGAATCTGACGAGTCTCGCAATCTTAAAGAGCTCCGGGTTCCGGTACAGCTCGATTTCACCGCGGTCGGCCAGTGCGCTGACAGCGGGATCAATCGGCAGCGACCCAAGATAGTTCACACCCAGGTCCTTCGCGGCCTCTTCGGCTCCGGGCCTGCCGAACACGTTGAGTTTCACACCGTTTGCGGAAACCATGTACGACATGTTTTCGACGACGCCCAGTATTGGTGCGTCAAGTTCCTTGGCCATCGTTATCGCTCTTGCGACAACGGTTTTCGCGACGAGCATAGGACTTGTCACGAACAAGACGCCGTCGGGGCGCAGCGACTGGAAAACTGTTAGAGGAGCGTCACTGGTGCCCGGTGGAAGGTCCACAATCAGGTAGTGTACGTCTCCCCACGCTGTTTCGGAGAAGAGACCTCTTATCGCACTGTTTATGAGGGGACCCCTCCATATCAGCGGAGTCTTGAACCTGTCCATTATCAGGTCGACAGCCATCAGTCTTGTTCCAAGCGGTGTTTCAATGGGATCAATCCTGCCGTCTCTTCTTAGCTTTGGTAAGCCGGCGACTCCAAGCATTCTGGAGATGCATGGACCAGTTATGTCTGCATCCAGGATTGCGACGTTGAAGCCCAGAAGCCTCAGATGTGTTGCCATAGTGGCTGCTATGAAGCTTTTGCCTACCCCTCCTTTCCCGGAAGCAACAGCAATTATCTTTCTTACTCCTCCCCTTTCCAGCGGACTGATGCCCGTGCTGTGACCGTGGTCCACTGTTTGGTTGGACGCGGTCAACGGAATTTCGATTTCTTCCTCGCTTCCGCCTTCACTCTCCTTCGCACCACCGCTTCCAGTTCTGGCTCCTCTGCCAGACTCGCCTGGTTTGTTTGAGTGTTTCAGGCAGCTGTTGGCCCATGCAGAGCCGCCTTCGGAGAACTGCACCCTGATCTTGAAACCGGCTTGAGCCGCTGCCCATTCAACATCCGAGCGCAGCGTTTCCTCTAACACGTAACCGGGATAGGGAACCTTCAGCGTCAGCGTGTACGAACCTTCTGCTTCTTTCACATCCTGAACTGCGTCCACGTCAACTATCGAGCGGTTCAGTTCCGGGTAAGGTACGTCTGAGAGTACTTGTTCGATTGAAGTCGTTTAACCGCACCTATCTGGCCCCGACCGCTACCGGGTGCGCAGTTGCCTCCAGGACAGCGTTCGCGAAGTCGTCGACTGTTGCGCCGATAACGGTTACACCTGACCTGTTCAGTTCGTCAGCCAGGGCTGCTTTAACACTTTGGTAGTCTGCTTTAACCCCTTTCAGCGAGTTTTCAAGGTTGGTGAGCGTCCAGGTGACTGGCACTGTAAAGAAGTCGCCCGAAAAGGAGGCGTCGACGATTCTGTCGGAATCCACAAGCAACGTCACCCTGATCAGTTTCTGAGCCTTATAGTCAGCCGCAAACAGGAACATACCTTCCTTTATCTTCACTGTTCTGCGCGCCGCAGTCTCATGCATTTTCCTTGCATGGGAGTCCTTTGAGTAAATCCATTCCGGCTTCTTTCTTTCCGATATAAGGTTCTCCAGGAAGCCGAGTTCGTCGGACGTCAGCGAAGACCGGCTGACTTCTCCACCGTACGCCTCCGAGAACTCCTGAACAATCAGGTCCTCGACACGGCTTCGCTCAGGCTGAACGCCGACTTCCCTTTGGACCGACGTAAGATAAGTGCGCATGGAGTCAGCCATCTTATCCCTGAATTTCGCGTCGGGAACACGCAGTATGCCCGACATGACGTCTACGTCCAAGGAGAGAAGAATGTCCCCGGTGAGAACCCTTGCCCCCTCTATGTCAACTGCTCCGTTCGCACTTATCTTTCTGCCCTCCACGGCCAGATCGTTAAGCCCCTGCCTAGCAGCCTTGACGCCCAGGTGCTCCAGAACCCTTCTAACAGGTTCAAGCATGCGGCCGTAGTAGTCTGATATTGTGCCGTACGTTAAAGGCGACCCCAGTCTGGTTATATAGAAGTAGTCCTGCTCCCACGGTCCATCCGCGATGGCGCCGCCGCCTATCACTCTCCTTACAACAGGTATGTCGTTGGCTCTGCAGTAGTCTAAGTCAAGTTCAGCGGACGCATCCTGATGGAAGCCCACGTTCGCAAACGGCTTGGATGGATGGCACACAACCAGGACGTCTCCGCGCGCACCCTTCGACACTGAGTCAGCGAGCACCACGAAAGTGTTGGTCATAGTGTAGCCGTCTACGCCGCCGAGCTTCATCACTTCAAGTCCGCTTATCTTTATCCGCCACCCTCTAGAAGCTTACCACCGAATCCGCGTCGAGAGCCAGGTCTGTTAACGTGGAAGAACCAACCACTTTGACGCCGTCGATAAGTTCGTCAGGATGTATCTCGCAGAGGTCAACAAGGCTTTCCTCACACACGTAGAATTTGACGCCGTTCTGCATTGCCATGTCTATGAACTGTTTGAGTGTCCCACCTTTCTTCAGTTTCACCTGTTCGGCCGCTCCCTTTTTCAGGAGCTTCGGGGCGTGCATGAGAAAGTACATCGAAGTCTCCACCTCCATAGCAGCCGAAAGGGCGGCGGTGTACAGTGGCGCATAGGTTTTCTCCGGGTCCTCTGGTCCGGTTGTCATCACGAACAACATTTTTTTACCTTCAGCCGACGACAAGTCTGCCATCAGTCAACCACACCCTATTTCTGGCACCTTATACACCGAATGTTCTCCTTGGTCAAAACCTCTTGGTAGCGCCTGATCGCTTCTTCGCCTTTGAGAAGCGACGCCAATTCGCCTTGGTTAGAGAACTTTATCTGACTGATCCAGCCCTCGCCGTAGGGGTCTTCGTTTATCAGTGAAGGCGACGCGTCAAGCTTTTCGTTTATCTTTTCAACAACCCCTGTTAGCGGCGACATAACGGGACCAGCCCACTTACCGCTCTCTATCGTTGCAAGAGGCTTGTTCTTCTCGCGCTGCGTGCCCGGCGAGCGCATCCTGACATGCAGGATTTTGCCAGCCCGGGTTTGAGCGGGATCAGTCAACCCGACCGTCGCAACATCTCCTTCTATCCGTATCCACGTCATCTGGTTTCCTTCAAGATAGTACAGCAGATTCTCCGGAAGTTCACACCCATTCAATATAGCCATTTCTTGTTCCCTCCGATTCCCTCCAAACTAGAAGCCAAGCCTCCGCATGGCCGTGTCCGCCTTAGAGAAATTGTCTGCCAGCCTAACCTCCCTCCTACTGTGGCCGAACGCAAGACCCAGAAGCTGGGTAAAGTACATCACGGGCACCACGACTTTATCCCCATACATCTCTATGATCTTGGGTATGTTTGTTTCTATGTTTATGTGCCCCAGAGGACACATCGTTGAGACAACGTCCGCTCCGTTCCGCGAAGCTTCGTTCAGTATGGCCGCGGAGAACCCGAGTGACACCTCTCTATCGGAGACCGCGTGGCCTCCTCCACAGCATATCGTTTTGGCGCTGTGGTCAACTATCGTAGCGCCAGCCGCCTCCAGGAGATCGTCCATGAAATGTGGGTGCTCCGGGTTGTCTTTGTCGTCTTTCAAGCCGGCTCCAGTGTATATTTTCGGACGCGTATACAGGCATCCGTAATAGCATGCCACCTTCAGTCCTTTGAGAGGCTTCTTAACATGGGAGCGAACTCCCTGAGGCCCCGCCAGCTGATATATCACCTCTAGCAGATGTTTAACCTCTACGCTCCCATCGTAGGATGACACACCCGCCTTGCTGAGGTACCCGTCCATTCTCTCCCTGGTTGAGGGGTCTTCTGTCACTGCCTTGTTCGCTCTGCTAAGGCTGTAAACGCATCCGTTACATGGGGCAACAACCGTGCTTGCGCCCATGTCTTTGGCGAGTGCCAGATTCCGCGTAGGGAGGAACACGGAAAGGTCGTAGCTAACGGTTTTAACCTCGGTCGCCCCGCAGCAGTTATAGTTCTTGATGTTCTCAACAGATATTCCGAGGTCGTCGATCACTGCCTTGGCCGATTTCTCGTATGCTTTACCTAGGCCGTCAAGCGAGCAGCCCGGATAAAAAGCCAGATTACTCTCTTTTCCCATTCCAAACACTTCTCTCTTTTTCTAGGATTTCCTGCGCCACGTCACGCACCTTTGACCATCCTTTGACCCTGCGTTTCAGCGGGCCTGTTCTGATTCTGCCCGTTCTGACAAGCTTCAAAGCCATTCTGAACATGAACCTGTTGTCAAATTCCTCAAGCTTCTCCGTTTTCACATAGGAACGCGTTAACCCAAGCTCGTCCAGGACTCCTGTCTGCAAAACGTTTTCCACGAACTCTTCATCCCACCTGGATGCGGGAGTATCCTGCATCCACCCTTTTGAACGCATGTACCCTTCTATTGAGTGGACGACTTCCTCGACCCTGACGCCCTTGGGGCATCTTTCAACACACTTGTTGCAGGTGACGCATCTCCAGATCACTGAAGCATACTTCTTCAACTCGTCTTCCGCACCCTTCTGGGCGAGGTAAATGAAATAGCGGGGGTTAAAGTCTCTCAGCCCGAAGTCCGTATGCATACAGCAGCCGGCCGTGCATGTTCCGCACTGCCAGCAGTTGGTGACCGTTTTACCGGCGGGCGTAGAAGCGATGGCATTCAACATCTCACTCGTATAGTCTCCGAGTATCCTCTGCTCTATGAACGTGCTCCACTGCCCTGAAACGTCCACGCCGTCAAGATTCGCCTTCTCCTTCGTAAGAAGCCTATTCTTATCGATCAGGTTCTTTTCATGTATGGGCATACGAGAGCCTCCCCAGTCCCAGCATCATCAGCGCCAGAGTCCCCGAATCCGGGAACAACGCCTCCATTCCTCCCGAATTGATCGCAGAGTCTTTGGTGCCTATTATGTTTCCAGCATATGCGAGAGCACACATAACCGTTAAACCATAGAACCCTGTAAAAGCATGCTCGCAGCTCGTAACCCTGCTGTTCAGCTCGCTGAGCGCTGCCTGCATCTCCGTGTACAGCTTCCGGTATGGTCTTGCGAAAACGGAGGAAAGCGCGCCGGTTCCTTTTTCCGGATTCCACACCCACCTCGTAGCCAAACCGTAGCGGTCCGGGTTTACGAAGTGCAGCAGCTCAGCCGCAAGGTCCCAGGCAACTTCTGGGGGACATCCCCTGATCGCCTGAAACCTGTGGACCACGTCCTCGGGCTCATTTCTGGAATTTCTGAGAGATTTGAAAGCGGACTCGAGCACTTTCTTCTCGGTTGACTGCACGATTGAATCTGCATAACGCTTGGCCGGAAAGCAGAGTCTTATCAGCCGTATATAATCGGAGTCTTCGAAGGACTCCTTCTGGGAGAGCGCATCGGTTATCAGCCGCGACTTTTTTGAAAGCGA
>JAVZLA010000012.1:0-30396 GCA_038883995.1 Thermoprotei archaeon
GGACTCCTTGCTCAGCAATCTCACAAAAGTCAGTTGCGTGTCCAAAATAGTTCTCGTTGACGACTCGTCGGAAGATGACACACTAGAAAAATGTGTCAGCTGGACTCATAATCCGGGCGTTATAGCGGTGTCAGCTGGGACTCCACCTTCGAACTGGGGAGGTAAAAGCTACGCCTGTTATATTGGCGCATCCATGTGTGAGCACGACTGGATTCTCTTTTTGGACGCAGACACCAGGATGGATGTAGACGCCGTTGGGGCCGCGCTGGGTTACTGCTCTAAAACTGGCGCGGAAGCTGTTTCTGTTTCTCCTCAACTTGTGTGCCCCGGACTATGGGATAAAGTTGCCACGCCGTTCTACAGTTTTCTGCTCAACAGTTTCATCAAGATGAGCGACGTGAACTCCCAGAGTAAGAGTACTTCATATTTTTATGGAAGCTTCATGATGTTTAAGGCGGAGAGTTACTGGCGGATAGGCGGGCATGCAGCTGTTGCCACCGATCTTGTTGAGGACAGAGCCCTTGGTTCTCTCGCGAAACGTAGCGGTCTTAGAGTAGGGTTGCTTAGGTCTGATGGTAAGGTCAGAGCCAAATGGGCCCCCGGGTTCCGGCCATCTTTCAACGCCCTTGTTCGTGTTACGGCACCCTCAATCACCGGAAGGCTACGGGTTGGAACCGCCTTCATTTTCGCTCTATCAATGCTGTTTGTGTTACCTTATGCGGGAATACTGTTTCTGACTTTCTCAAAAAGCTTAGCCGCATACATAGCTGGTTCAACTGGCCTCCTTGCGTTCATGGTTGCCTGTGCGTCAACCGCTCTTTCCGCAAAGATTAATCGCGTCAACCCTATTCTTTCATTGCTCTTTCCCGTGGGAGAAATGATCTATCTAGCCGCAATGTGGGTTAGCGTCTTTCGAGTCAAGTCGGGTAAACGCATTCTTTGGAGGAATAGAACGTACGTTTACCATGGAGTTAAACTGTCAAGCGAGCGCGTACGGCGAACTGAGTAGGCCGCCCACAACTATGGGACCACATGGTCCGCGCCAAAAGCATATAATGAGCCATAAGAGTATGGCCTCATGTGTCGCATGTTTGGCCTGCGCGGAGACATCGAATTTGCGAAAAACATTACCAACGCCTTGGTTAAGGCCGCGGCCCACGACTCGTTTAGCAAAGGAAAGGTTGCGCACAAGGATGGCTGGGGAGCAGCGGTTTACGCCGACTCCAGGGAAGTATATATGAGGAGCGCCAGACCGATCTTCGAGGACCCTGAGGCCCAAGCAATTTACAGTGATATGCCAGGTGGCGTCGTATGCATTTCTCACGCTCGGCTAGCCGCTCCCAAAGAGCCCGTGAGGGGACCCATAGACAGCCACCCTTTCCGGACAAGTATCGCCGGCTCAATCGTGTATCTCAGCCATAATGGCTGGGTGGATAAACACAAGCTTGCTCCGTCTCTGGGTTTGGATGCTGATAACATGAATGATACAGAAGTTCTCCTCTATGCTATTGCCGCCCAGAGCGGCAGTGTCCGCCAAAAGATCGAGGGAGCGGTGAACAATGTTGTCCGAGAATCGGCGATGCTTGGAGCGCTCAACCTGATTGTCTTGGAGCTTGATCACTCTGGTAGCAGAAACGTGTATTTTTACTGCGACTATCCGAAAGACCGTGATCCGCTTTACTATGACCTATACTGCTACGCTGGACCCAAAGGTCGGGCGGTTATGTCTTCTACCGTCGCATATGAGGCAGGCCTCATCGATCAGTCGGGTCAACCTCTAAGTCCAGACGTTAAGCGGGCTGAGAAACGGGTGCTTGGAGAGATATGAGCCAGAGCGGATGCATGGCCGTTCATCAAGGTTCATACATAGTAGACAGCCACGTTGACTCTATCCTGCGAGTTGTTGATCAAGAAAGCCCGTCGACCACCCTGTACCAGAAATCGTCAGAAGGCCACTTTGACTTTCCCAGAATGATGGAGGCACACGTGTGTCTGCCTTTTATGGCCGCATACACCTCGCACGAGTACAAACCTGAGCGCGCGGCTCACAGGGCCCTTGTGCTAATTGAAGGCATCTTGAGACAGGTCGAGGCGTTTGCGCCGGGCCTCAAGCAAATTCTGGCCCGCGAGGACTTGGAACTTTGCCATTCAAGAAGCCAGCCTGGCTTCTTGATTTCTCTCGAGGGAGGAGAACCTTATCAGGGGGACATAAGGCTGGTCAGGGCCTTCCACAGGCTCGGAGTCAGATGCGTTGGGCTAACGTACAATGAGAGGAACCAGATAGGTGATGGACAATTGGAGTCCAGAACCAAAAGCGGGTTGACGGAATTTGGAGTCCAGGTTGTCGAGGAACTGAATTCATTGGGTTCACTAATAGACGTGTCGCACATGAGTGAATCGACCTTCTATGATGTGGTTAACGTCACAAAGAAACCGATTATAGCAACTCACTCAAACTGTTACGCTCTGCAACCGCACGGACGGAACCTTAAGGATGATCAACTGAGGGCCGTAAGGGACAGTGGAGGGGTGGTGGGCATCACCTTCGTGCCAAAGTTTCTGACGGAAGGTAAGGCAACCGTGAACCATGTGGTCCAACACATTTCCCATGCGGCGGAAGTAATGGGAGTAAACCATGTAGGAATAGGCTCGGACTTTGACGGCACGTCTGAGCTACCCGAAGGACTATCGGATGTGACTCGTCTTCCAGCCCTCACGGACGCGCTTCTCCGGCATGGGTTCAGTGAAAAAGAGGTTAAAAGGATTCTGGGAGAGAACTATGTTTCAACTATGCTGAACGTCTTCAGATGATTTTTCACGGCTAAGCTGATTGATTCTGGAGTCGATTTTCTCAAGCTGCGCCGCCAAAAGTTTTCGGTAAGCCTGCAGCATCTGAAGTTGCTCCTTGCTCGTCATTTTATCAAATCCTTTAAACAGATCGTTCACTGTTCTTTCAGAATCTTCAACCACCTTGTCCATCAAATCAGAGAGCTGAGGGAAGGTGGTTGCTACAATCTCCTTAGTACGCTTGACGCTTGTAGAAACGAGTTTCTTCAGACTACGCTCAAATTCCTTGGCGCTGGCGCGGACAGAATTGTCTTCTGCGCTCATCTGTGTGACAGACATCGGCCCTCTAAATACGCTTTACTCAGCCTTCGGAGCAAATATACTCCTATGCAATCAGAGTAACTCTTCTGCTACCGCTATCGAAGAGAAGACCGCTCTGAGAACAGCGATTGGCCTGCACAAGTCGCACAAACACATCAAACAGTTTTGCGACCGCCGCTTTGACCAGATAGTTGCCTTTTGCGAATCCATTCCAATTCTGTTTCAACGAGTAGTTTGTAGGACATGATCTTATCGGCCTGACTTGGAGCTATCCTCCTGTCCGCCAAAACTCTATCGCACATTTTCACAAAGCTCAGAAATCTTTCTTCCACTCCTTTGTCATACCTTTCTCTGGGTATGCTTGAAAGATTGGCAACGTATTCTGTTTCCAACATCTTTACCTGCTGTCCCACGGTGCTGCCTTTGAACATCAGCTGGTCTCTTTCCCTTAGTAATTATAATCTTTGCTACAGCGTTCTCCAGGAAGGTAGGGAAAGAGTTTGCATATGGAGCCCTACGTGTCGTCACGGAACTGATCTGGAAGACGCAGGCCAAAACTTTATGTTGCGCCATACGGGATTTCAGCTGCGAAAATGAAAGTTGGAATAGGTGGAGTCGACGGCTACATTGGGTGGGCACTAGCCCTGCACCTCGCCAAACGCGGTCACAGCGTTGTTGGAGCGGACAACCTTGCAACCCGTAGTCGAGTCCATGCTGTCGGCTCATTTTCGGCACTCCCCATCCCCGATTTCGAAGACAGACAAAGATACGTTTCCGAGGTCAAGGGTCTTGACATAAAGCTGGAAAAGGGAGACCTCACGGACTACTCGTTTGTAGAGTCTTTCTTCAAGCGTCACGAAATGGACGCGTTCGTGCATCTGGGGGAGCAGAGGTCTGCGCCCTACTCGATGATAGATGTACATCACGCGGTTGAAACGCAGGTTCAAAACATTGCAAGCAGCCTTAACATAGTGTACGCCATCAAGAGCGTGTCACCGTACACTCATCTCGTTAAGATGGGCACAATGGGCGAATACGGCACTCCGAACATCGATATTCCGGAAGGATTCTTCGAGGTCGAATACAAGGGTAGAAAGGACTTTCTCCCTTTCCCACGCTTTGCAGGTAGCTGGTACCATTGGAGTAAAGTACACGACAGCGGGAACATGATGTTCGCGAACAAGATCTGGGGGCTATCCATCACCGACGTGATGCAGGGCGTGGTCTACGGTACGAGGACGCCTGAAATTTCTGAGGAAGAGTTGAACACCAGATTCGACTTCGACGAGGTGTTTGGAACAGCCTTGAACAGATTTTGCGTCCAAACAGTTTTGGGTGTTCCTATGACGGTTTATGGCAAGGGAAACCAGACTCGTGGTTTCATCAGTCTTTCCGACAGTGTCCAGTGTCTGCGAATCGCCGTGGAGAATCCGCCCAAGCAGTCGGAGTACCGGGTTCTTAATCAGTTTGATGAGGCATACAAGGTATTAGAGCTTGCGGAAAAGGTGTTCGAAGCTGGGAAGCAAATGGGGTTTGAGCCCGTTATATCGCATGTGCCCAACCCGAGGGTGGAAGCCGAGGAACACTACTACAGGCCAGAGCATGAGAAACTGTATGCGTTGGGATACCGGAGAACCAGAACACTCGAAGAGGAGCTGAAGATCATTTTGAGCGATTTAAGCAGACATAAAGAGAGACTGGACTCGAAGCGCAGCGTCGTCGCCCCAAGGACCAATTGGAGAGCATAGGTTAAGCTGGCCTACGTCTTGTGATCTCCAAAGCGCGAAGATAACTCTCAGGGCTACCCACGCTCAGCCACTTCTGCCTGCGTTCGTTTAGCAGGCAAGCGTAAACGTCGCGACCGTGTTCTATAAGCCTCATAATCCCCTCGGTAAGTTCGAGCTGCACGCGCCTTTCCGTTAAGGCGGCGCCGAGCTCGTCCATTAGTTCTGGGGAAAACACATAGAATGCTGTAAGCGCCAAGTTTGACGGAGGGTGAACAGGCTTTTCAACAACGGAACCCACTTTGTAGAGTTGCGGCCGCTTTGAAACGGGCTTTGTATCCGAAATTACACCGTACTTGGATGGGTTTTCTACCTTTCTGGCTAAGAGTGTCGCAGATGGTTTTCTTCCAGCGTGCACTGCAAATGCCTTCCGGACGACCGAGTCGCCTCTAAGAAGGTAACCGTCTCCTGCATAAAGTGCGAAGAGGTCTCCGTCCACAAACTGTTTCGCTCTATAGACGGCTTCGCCGAAGCCCTGTGGTACTGGCTGCTCAACGAATTCAAGTTGCACATCGGAGATCATTCGTTTCAACGCTTCAAGATCTTCCGAATACCGTTTCACGGACTTGAGATACGTCACATAGGATTCTTCCAGTGTGAAATAGTCTTTGACCATATGCTCTCCCTTTCTGATCACGAAGCAGAACGACCTGACTCCGGCTCTGTAAAGTTGTTCCATAATCAGGTGAACCAAAGGCTTCAAGGTCAGACCATCGGATTCGCTTCTGGCACACAGGGGCAACATTTCTTTGCGTATTCCTCTGGTTAGGGGTAGCATTCTTGAACCTTCGCCGGCCGCCGTTATGATTGCTTTACCGACTGTCAACCCGATCTTGCAGCGACCTGATTTCAGGAATATAACTCTTTACCATTGGAGGCGTAGGCGTAGTAAATCTGTTGTGTAGGGTTCCAGTGAAATTTATGCTGAGGCCGAATAATTAAAACTCATGGCCGCTGCTGAAAGGCTTGAAGTAAGATTTGGAGTAGCCGAGGATAAGGAGGCCATTTTGAAGCTTGTGAGCGACACTTGGGAGTGGGGAGACTATATTCCCTATGTGTTAGATAGCTGGATCCAAGACGACAGGGGCAGACTCTTTGTTGGCACTCTGAACGGGTCTCTGGTCGCCATGAGCCACCTGACGTTTGAAACGGGCGGACTGGGCTGGATGGAGGGCATTAGGGTTGACAAAAGATACAGGAACATGGGAATAGCGACCCGTTTAGCCGAAGAAGTGATCGAGTATTCAAAGGAAACAGGCCTGAAAAAGTTGCGCCTGGCGGTCTCCGTCAACAATGGTCCTTCACTCAGACATGTGTCAAAAGTGGGGTTCAAACCCGTTTCAACATTTGATATACTTGAGGTGAAAGCAGCTTACAGCGGGCACGTTGCGGCCACCAACGGAGATCCTCTCGAACTGGTGAACGGCGAGTGGCCCAGGCGCTATGCAGGCATGTTGTGCAGGAACTTCCGATGGGTAGACCTGAACTACGAAGCCTTGCAGACTTACGCCAACACAGACAGATTGTTCAAGGTGAAAGGAAGCCTGGTTGTGCACACGTCTGACCACAAGAATGAAGATGGAAAAGAAGCTGAAATAGGTTTCATGGAATACGCTGAAGACGCGGTGACCCAACTTTCATCACTGTTCGCTCTCAGACTGTACAAGTCACTATACATTGTTCTTCCTAAGGGGACTGTTCAAAAACCTTTGCCCAAGGGATGGGAGTTAGGAGAACCTTATACGGTGTTCGAAAGACAACTGTGACACGTCATGCACTTTTCAAAACTGAACGCACATGGTCTGCTTTAGGTGATCTACCCGGTGTCAGACTCTGGCCTCTTGAACCCCATACAAAGGAGCTTCTACAATAGGGAAACCACAGTGGTTGCCAGGGAACTGCTAGGAAAATACCTGGTTAGAACTGTAGCAGAAGAAGTTTTGGTTGGGGAAATCGTTGAAGTTGAAGCCTACAAGGGTTTGAGCGACCCAGCAAGCCACGCGTATAAGGGGGAAAAAGGGAGAGCGCGGATTATGTTCGGGGAGACGGGCCATGCGTACGTGTATTTCACGTACGGTAACCATTACTGTGTAAACGTTGTGGCCAAGAGTCCTCGTGCAAAGGCAGGCGCTGTGTTGATCAGAAGCTTGAAGCCTGTTCTCGGTTTAGCCCTCATGAGTTTGAACAGGATGGGCAAACCGGCTTCCGAACTGGCGAAGGGTCCAGGAAACCTCACAAAAGCGATGGCGATAGATGCGAGCCTGAACGGCTGCGACATGACTTCCGTGGGCCCGCTCTACATAGCAGAGGGACCTGTTCAGCGTTCGTTAGAAATCCGGTCTTCTGAACGCGTGGGCATAAGCAGAGCAAAACGCAGAAGGTGGAGGTACTTTATAGCGGGCAACACCTACGTTTCTCATCTACGCAAAAAAGATTCCGGCTCAGCCGTAGAACCCGAAAAGTAACTGATTCGCTGACACCACGCGGCGTTCATAAGGCGGTTTCCTGCACCCGGTGGCCACAAAGCAATCTCTGAATGAGAGCGCCGGCTTATTTCATTCTGTGTTAACGTCAAGTGGGCTTGCAGATGCTCTTAGAAGCCTTTTGCCAGCATTATGAGAATTATTTGAGTGGAATCTTGGCTTTTGTCCGCTATGTCGTCCGCTATGTTAAGGAAGTCTCTGAGCTGTACAACCATTAACGGGTCATAGGAGCCGTTCTTCGAGAAAAGCTTCTTCATTGCTTCAGACTTGTAAGCATCGGCTCTCTCCTCCAGCTCCCTGATCAGAGCGATCCGGTCGAATACCGCCTTCTTGTTGTTGGGTAACATTTCAAGGAGTATGATCAGCTCGCGTACCGCCTGAGCAGCAGTGTTAAGGAACTGTTGGGTTTCCTGCCAGGAGCTGAACTCAGCCACCTTGTCGGATGCCACAAACTGGCCGAATATCACCTTCGATGCATCCCAAGCGGCGTCAGCTATATCGTCTATTAGCTCTATAAGCGTCAGAAAGTCTTCACGTATCCCTCCAAAAAAGGCTCCCTTTGCTATTTGAATGCTTGCTTCCAACGCAAGCCGGTCAGCCTCGGATTCGTGTCTGGCCGTAAGCGACTGTTCGACTTCGGCTGACGACCTGTCTCCCTTCTGTAAGTCTGAGACTAGCGCAAGAAGACTTTCGGTAGTCTTAAGAGAAATGTTCGCCTGAGACACTATTAGGCTGAAAATTTCTTTTTCTCTCCGAAGCGGGTCCAGAAGCTGAGATAGTTTCACCGATCATCCACTGTCCGGGGTTCACTATAGTGGTCTGCGTGCTTTTAACCGTTCCCTGTTTCAGAGTGTGGGACCGAGATCTGCTCCCTTGAAGCGGATTCATTTTGTCCCCGTAAGATAAAGGAGAAACTCTTTTTCTGAAGCTGTTCCAACAACTTTACCAGCGCTATCCACTATGGCCACTATGGGGACCCCCGTCTCGGAAAACATGTCAAGCAGCTCCCAAGCGGGGGTGTTTTCATCCACCGCGGCCACATCTCTGAGCATAACCTCACGTAGGGCCTTGAGTCGTTGTTTCGTTTTGGGAACCTGTGCGAGGTCGTTAAGGGTGACGCAACCGACAGGTTTTCCTTGCGCGTCGATCACGACTCCAGCGGGAATGTTAGCACTGAGCTTTTGTAAAGCATCCTCAACCCTCATTTCTTGGTCCAGTACTAGGTCGGGTAGCATTTTCGCTATCGTTATGGCAGGCACTCCCTGCGCGAGCCATTTCACGTAAGAGTGCGGCAAAGTGACCTCGGTGTCCGATCTTATCTGGTCCGACACCTTCGACTTCAATCCCTTCAGAAGGATAGATCCTACGGTGATCTGCAGCATTATGGCGACAAGAGCTGCACTGTACAGGAAACCCGAAATGACCCCGACAGTCAGGCCAGTCAGAAGCAAAGCTCCGTCCACACCTCCTTTAAAGGAGGAGGCAACAGCGTTTATCGAGGGATACCTGGCAGATCGAAGCAAGCCGCCCACGTAGCCGAAAGCCATCTTCGAACCAAATGTAAGGCACACAATGAGCAGAAGAATCTTCCAATCTGAGCTGAAAACTTTTAGGTCAACGAACAGCCCTAGGCCCCCGAAGAAGAGTGGTTCGAAGAAGCCGTAGGTGAACGCATGCAGTCTCTCGAGGAGATTTGGCCTTTCCGAAATATAGCGAGAAAAAGCCACGCCAAGAAACAAAGCAACCATCGCGTCGTTGAATCTCGCTACGGCTCCGAGATAGCCGGCAACAAGAACCGCTGCCACGATCAGAGAAAAAGATGCTTCCCTGCTCTTCATGGCACGTTCTATGAACTTCGCAAACCGTACTAGAAAGGGTCGTGAAAAATAGAGTGCAAGGATCAGGGCCACTATGCCGGCGACAGTGGCAGATGACAGAACCAGGCTGGCGCTGCTGCTTGACGCATATTCAAGGCTCACCGCAGCAGCAATGATTCCTATAACTTCAATGTACAGGGTGAACGTAAAGGAGTTTACAGCTGTAAGCGTCTTTGAGAGGTTCAGGTCCATGTAGACGCGAGCCAGAGGGGCCACACTGCTCATGCCCAGAACCACGCCCGTGTACAGTGAGCTTGCTAAGCCCAAATTCATGTAAAACCTTAGGACCGTTATCATTACGAATGTTGGGCCAATCCAACTCACCAGTATTCCAGCCAGAAATCTTGACCTTTTCCTACCTATGTCGCCGGAACTGAGGTCGAATTCGTCTGCTCCCGCGAGAAAAAGCATCATTATCACTCCTAACTGGATCATGACGCTTATTGCGGGTGTGGAGCTCACTACGTGTAGCACTGATCCTCCCAGAATAATTCCTGCTATTATCGCGCCCACTATAGAAGGAAGTCTGGCTCTCTGGAAGAGGTCTTCAATCACTTTGACACATATGAGGAGAAGTCCTATTTCCAGGAGGCTTTGGTCTGTTTGGTTGACGCCTGGTAACATCTGAACGCTTCTCCGGATAGTGGAAGCTCTTAACTGTTTTGTGCTTTACATGTTTTGTGCATGCGCTTGCGCAGCCGTCAGTCTCAGTAGTAATCTGCTTTCTAACAGCCATTTGCAAGCGAGCACCAGGAACCTTCTCGGTCGGGTAAAGCGGATTTAACAAACTTAAATAGTGGGAGTCAAAGATTTCTGAGAAATGGATCTCGGTGTGAAGATAAACAGGGAAGTACAGGTGTTGAGCTACGCTATAGCTGATGTTTTCCAGGGGTTCGAGAAGCTGAAGGTTGTCAGAGACATTCTGGGCCCGCGAACAGACGAGATATTTGCGAACACTCGCATAGTTCTTTATCCGAGGAAAGGTTACCTGAGCGTCGACGACGAGACGGGATGGATTCTCGTGAGCGCTCCTTATCTCAAAACCGCTGATGAACGATACCTGTATCTAGACCTAATTCATGAGCTTGTTCATGTAAGGCAATTCTATGAAGGGAAAGAGTTGTTCGATGAAAGATACGTTTACGTGGACAGACCAACCGAAATAGAGGCGTACGCTGTTGCCGCAAAGGAAGCCAAACGGATAGGCATGAATGATAAGGAGCTTCTGGAATATCTCAAGGTCGATTGGGTGAGCGACGAAGAATTTTCCAGACTCCTGAAAAACATAGGTGTTAAAGTTGAACCCGAGCAAAAAGGCTCAAAGACCAGAAGACGCACATCGTTCTTTCAAAAGTAAAAAGGAGTAGGGTGCTGTTCCTCCTTTACCAACTCTACCAAGGGAAATACCAGGAGCGCTTGGAATAGGAGAAATCTACGAACACCGCTTTCTTTTCCGTGTAGTTATCTATTGCCGCTTCGCCGGCCTCTCTTCCAAAGCCAGAATCCTTGACTCCTCCAAACGGCAGATGAACCTCTGCGGCAGTGGGACCTTGGTTTACATAGCCTATGCCTGATTCAAGTTTGAAAATCGACCTGAACGCAGTGCGCACGTCAGAAGTGAACACAGCCGAGCTTAAACCGTACCTTGTATCATTGGCCAGCTCAAAGGCTTCGTCCATGTTTTTGGCGGAAATTATAGCGGTTACCGGCCCAAAGATTTCGTCTTGCGCTATTTTCATCGAGTTGGTCACTTCTCCGAATACTGTGGGTGGATAGAAGTATCCTCGGCTTCTCGCCTCATCAGTGTAGTCAAAGCCACCCGTAAGGACCTTAGCTCCCTCACTCTTTCCTATTTCGACGTATCTGCGCACTTTTTCCAGTTGGTTCTTGCTGCTAACCGGGCCCATCTCCGTACCTTTATCAAGACCGTTTCCGACTTTCAGCTTTGATGCTGCCTCTGAAAATTTTCTAACAAACTGTTCTAGGACCGGCTCCTCAACTATTATTCTCGAAGCCGCAGTACATTTCTGTCCTGCATTGCTGAATGCCGCAAACAGGGCTGCGTTCACAGTAACCGGCATGGGCGCATCCTTTGCCACTATCAACGGGTTTTTACCTCCAAGCTCCAACACTTGTTTTCTCAGAAAACGGGCGTTCACTTCTGCAATCCTCTTACCCGTGGCGGCTTCACCTGTAAGGGCCACCACTTTTACTCTCGGGTCGTTGACCAGTGTTTCACCCACTACGCTTCCGGGTCCCGTTACCATGTTTAGTACGCCCCTGGGAACACCTGCCTTAATGAACATCTCAACTATTGCCCAGGCTACGAGCGGAGTCTGCGAAGCAGGTTTGAATACAACCGTGTTACCGGCAACCAGCGCCGGGGGAATTTTCCATAGAGGTATAGAGAATGGGAAGTTCCATGGTGTTATCGCAACCACCACTCCCAGCGGTTTACGGACAACCATAGCGAACTTCTCCGTTTGCTCGCTGGTGGTTACATTGGACCAAAGCCTTCTGCCTTCGCCGGCAATGTACATGGTTATGTCGTAGCCCTCGTCGATTTCCCCCAATGCTTCGTTCAACGGCTTCCCTTCCTCTTGAGTCAGAAGGCGTGCGAGCTCGAGCCGTCTGCTTCTAATCATCTCACCGACTTTAAACAGAATTTCGGCTCTTTGAGGGGCTGGAACCTCACACCAGCTTTTGTATGCGTCTTCAGCGGCATCCAGGGCCGCCTTCGCATCCTCAGATGTGCCCTTAGCAGTTTTGGAAACCGGTTCCCCTGTTGCCGGATTAATCGAACTGAAGAATGAGCCATCCTGTGAAAGTCTTTCCTCACCGTTTATAAACAGTTTGACGGTTGCGGGATCAGTGTTTACCATCTTTGACTCTGCACTGTCGAACGGAGTCCGCTATGATAAATCTAACTCCCAGCGTTGTTTCAAGCGAAAAACTGTCGTCTGAATAGGATTCGACGACATCCAGCAGCGGGCTTTCGCCTAGCGTTGAGGCGAATCTCGGGTCAACGTATACCTTCGCGTTGCCCACTTCTCCGAACTCCTTTAATCCAATCCTGCCGGCAGCGGCCTTTGAAACAAACACGTTACTGTAACCACAGCAGCCCTGGTCATCTAATATTATCTCAAGTTCACCCACCTTGGCTGCCAGCGAACTGAGCACGCTTAATGCGCGTGCGCTGGCCCGTAGCCCACTCATAACTGGAAATACGCGGTCAAACAACTTTAAGTTTTCCGTGTGCGCGTTATCAAACGCAGGGTTTCAAGAAGCAAAGCCAAGCCGTCCCCGCCGGAGGTGCCGATGCATGGATTGCCCGCAAAGAACTTATTTGCACAGCAAATATGACTATCCACGTGGACAACACCGAAATTTCAGACAAGAGCAAACATCTACAAGAGATAGAGATGATCGTGAAGTCAGGTGCGCCGGACATCCTTCAAAGGGTGGTAGAGTATCTGCGGGACAATTTCTCCAAGTATAGCTGGGTGGGCGTGTATCTACTTCACGATGACACGCTCGAATTGGCCGCATGGTCGGGTAAACATGCTACTGCACACGTCAGGATTCCTGTTGGCATGGGCATATGTGGATTGGCAGCGAGGGAGAAAAAGACGGTGATTGTGGGAGACGTGAACAGTGACCCCAGATATCTCCAATGCTTTACTGAAACAAAGTCTGAAATAGTTGTCCCGATCATGCGAGGTCGGACAGTGTATGGTGAAATAGACATAGATGGAACCGAGTTGAACGCTTACTCGGATTCCGACAGAAACTTCTTGGAGTCGGTGGCGACTATGCTAGCGGACGTGATTGCTTGACCTCTATTGAATACGACGATTCCATCCGAAATACTATTCCTCCGAAAGGTTTCAGGGGATTCATTGAGGAGCTTTCGAAGTCATCGGGTGTAAAATGGGTTGAGAAAGATGTTTCATCGTCATATGAAGCGGCTTCCGTGCTCGCGGCCTACGATGGTACACCGGTGGTTTTCAAAAGTGTAGATGGAATTCAAACGAGAGTGGCAGGCAACGTCTACTCTAGCAGGGAACTCCTAGCAAAGTACTTTCACATCGACGGGCGACAGGTAACAGACCTGATGAGGCGGTCTATTTCGAATCCGAAACCCGTGAGCTTGGATTCCATAAAGAGGCAAGCCGCGCCCTGTAACGAGGTGTCCGAAGCCGAAGTGAACATACCCAAACAGTTGCCTGTTCTAAGACACACGCGCGGCGACGGAGGAAGATACGTGACTTCAGCAGTGTTCTGCGCCAGCGACCCGGAATACGGGCTTAACCTGAGCGTACACCGTCTTATGGTAAAAGAGCAAGCTCCCCGCAAACTGGGTATGAGAATAGTGCCAAGGGACCTTCTGACATACCTTGAACGGGCAGGTGGCGAAATAGATGTGGTCGCCACGATAGGCAACGGCCTGGGCTACCTGCTTGCCGCAGCGGTGACTGTGCCGAAAGGTTACGACGAGTTGGGCATAGCGAACGCTCTGGAACAACAGGAGATGGTTTTGGCTTCAACGGTAGACCTCCCAGTTCCATCGGACAGCGAATACGTGCTGGAAGGCAGAATCTACACCGAGCCTCCTGAAAAAGAAGGACCGTTCTTCGACCTGACGCTCACACTTGACGCGGTGCGTGAGCAGCCGGTTTTCGAGGTTAGAAAAGTAACTCACAGACGGGACCCCATATACCATGCGCTTTTACCCGGCTACGGTGAACACAGGACTCTGATGGGTGTGCCACGTGAACCCACAATATTCATGGAGGTGTCAAAGGTGACCCGTTGCACGGGAGTCAGGCTAACAGACGGAGGTGGAGGGTGGCTGCACGCTGTGGTTGCGATCCATAAGGAAAATCAGGATGACGGTGTAAAAGCCATAGAAGCGGCCTTCAGGGGGCATCCGTCGCTCAAACACGTGATAGTAGTGGACGACGATATTGACCCCGCTGACATGGGAGAGGTAGAGTGGGCTTTGGCAACCAGGTTTCAGGCGGGGAGAGGACTTATAGTATACAGGGATGTTGTGGGCTCTTCTTTGGATCCTTCGGCTGACAGAGCCACAAGGAAGACTTCTAAAATGGGCTTGGACGCGACTATCCCCTTGGACCGCAGAAGAGAAGACTTCGTAAAGTGGGGCTTCGACCCGGTGGATCCCTCACTTTACTGAATGCGTCTCCTTTGTTTCGAGCTTTAATCTTTCGACCAGCTCGAGTAGCCGTGCGAAATCCGGGTCACTATCCCAAATGAACATGAACGATCTGGGTAGAACGAACTTTGAAACGAGCGACTTTATCCGTTTGAGAGGAATGGGTCTGACATATCGAACAGGATTACTCAGTTTAACCTGTGATCCAACTTTCTGTTGTTCTCGATCGTTCTCGCCCTTGTGGTGCGCATGCTGCCCGTCTTGGGCTGCTAGGCCCGATGTGATGAGCACGCCCATCAACGTGGCTTCGCCCAAGATGGCGGAGTCGGGAGACTTCGAGTATAAAAGCACTCTTTTGCCTTTGCCTGAAGTGGGAGGATCGCGAACATGAACCCATCCGCCCGCATGCGTGAACAAAGGGTCAAGTTCCTTTCTATCGGATACCAGAAGAATGACCTTTTCCATCGGGGCTAAGAAAGTTCTACAGGTAAAAACATCTCGCAAAATGTTTGCCTAATGAGAGCGTCACCCAGAAGACGGCTTTTTTCAGTAAGGTTCAAACCATTCCTTTGATCTTTTTGGGTAAAATGTGGAAGGAAGTCGAACCAGAGTTTGTCAGAGAGGCTCTCGAAAAGGGGAGCTTTCAGATTATAGATCTCAGAACACCGCCCGAATATGAGAGACACCATATTCCGGGTGCCCTGTTGATTCCCGTTCAGCTTATGGGTAGTTTGGTCCACAAGGTGAAGAAGGATATACCAACGGTTTTCGTTTGTGAGCACGCTAACAGAAGCACGGTAGCGTGCATGGTGTTTGGACATATGTTTCAGGAGCTATACAATATGAAGGGAGGAATGGAAAAATGGCTTAACTTGGGCTTCGAGGTTAAGAGGGGAATGGATGAGGGAGGAAACGCCTGGAGGAGCTATCTGAACGACGCGGAATAGCAGAGATCGCGTACCCGGACCCACACTTTCTTGGCTTCGCACAGTTTATCATATCCTGCCCCGTATAATGGACCCCAAAGTCACTGGAAGAGTCTTGTTATGCGGCTACCGTACTCTGTGCTCGAACTCAGGCATAGGTATCCATATGCTCCGGAATATGTGTTCAACTGGTGGACCGAGCTAGAGCCCCGAGGCTACGTTGGCCGCAGGCTAAAGTCTGTCAGAGTGATTGAAAGAACCGGCGTCGGCGCCAGAGTCGTTACAGAGTGGAGTTATCTTGGATTCAGGTTCAAAATGCCTGAGACACTTGAGATAAAGTCTGATCGAAAATGGATCTGGTACTCAAGTTTTCTAGGTATTCCCGCTGTCGAAACATTCAGCCTGAAAGAAGAGGGAAACGGATGTGAGCTCACAATTCACTCGGAAATGCGTCCTCGCTCACCCTTGCGGAAACTGCTGTTCCTGATCGTTGGCTGGAACTGGAGAAGAGAAGACAGACTGGAGTGGGAAGAGGCGTTCTCAGCCTCTGAAACCGAACTGTCGTCGATCGCAAGCAGAGCCAGCGATCAGGTCCAGCGAACTACCTCTGTTCAAAGGGAACATACTTCAGATGGTACGGACCCACATACTCTGCGTCCGGCCTGATTATCTTGTTGTCAGAGACCTGTTCATCGTAGTGGGCCATCCATCCAACTATTCTGCTGGATGCAAAGATGGGTGTATACATGGCTACGGGTATACCCAGCACATGGAACACTGGCGCCGCATAGAAGTCGAGGTTCGCCGGTAGCTTCTTTTTCTCCCACATTAACTGTTCGACTTCGACCGCCGTCTCATAGAGTTTGCGTGCCGGACTGGAGGAAGCTGCCATTTGTTCAAGTATCCTTTTGCTCAGCTGTGCTCTCGGATCAACTTTCTTGTAGACCCTGTGTCCGAACCCGAACACTTTCTCTCCTTTTGAAAGGATCGATTCGATGTACGGGCGCGCGTTTTCCTTTGAGCCTATTTCAAGAAGCATTTTGATAGCCTGCTCGTTCGCTCCTCCGTGAAGCGGGCCCTTCAGCGCGCATATGCCAGCGGTTGCCGCGGAATAGGGGTCGGCCAACGTTGAGGCGACAACTGTTACAGTAAACGTGGATGCGTTAAGATCATGCTCCATGTAAAAGATCAGCATTCGTTCAAACGCGGAAACCTCCAGAGGGTTAGGTTTCTTTCCAGTTATCATCTCAAGCATGCTTGACGCAATACCAGAATCCGTGTTCGGGTGGATGGGAGTTTCACCTACATGTATTCTGTGACAGTTGACAACAAGCGTCGGCATCTTGGCTATTAGCGAAATCTTTTGGTCGGCGTGCGGTCTGGTGCTTTCCAGGCAACCCAGATAGGAGACGGCTGTGCGTAGCAGATCCATTTCTGAGCCCTGTTTTTTTAGTTTTGCAAGCGCAGGATACACGCTTTCAGGAACAGTTCGTTCACGCCTCAATTTCTCCGCAAACTCGTGCAGCTCATCTTTTTTCGGTAGGCGGCCGAACAGAATAAGATACGCACACTCTTCGAAAGAGGAATGTTCTACCAATTCCTGAATGTCGTATCCCCGGTAGATCAGAGAGCCGTCTGCACCGCTTTTAGCGATCGCGGTTTCTGCTACCACTACACCGTACAATCCTTTCGGCGCCTTAATCACCTCGGACATTTGTGGTCAGTCACCACTTTTTCGGGGCAGTATTAAATCAGTCTATCCGCCAATAATGTTTGACGCGGCTTCCGAGAGAGCCTTGTCTCGTTCTTCGTAGCTACTGTAACTTATGAGACGATACACTTCCGCCCTGGTCATCAGGTGTTCAAGAAACTCTTTCTGACTGCCTTTCTGCGCCAGAACTGTCATTGCGTCTGAAACCGCCTTGAGCGCCGCTCTAAGTGCCGTCATAGGAAATATAACGACCTTGTATCCCATTTCTCCGAAGGCCTGGGCGCTGATATACGGTGTCTTTCCGAACTCGGTCATATTGGCGAGTAGAGGAGCCTTTATTTTTTTAGCGAACTCCCGGAACTCGTCTTCCGACTCAAGGGCCTCGGGGAAAATCATGTCGGCGCCAGCCTTGATATATATTTTGGCGCGTTCCACTGCGGCATCGAACCCTTCAACTCCTTTTGCGTCTGTTCTGGCTATTATAACAATGTTTTCGCGTCGTGCGCCCTTGGCGGCCACGATTTTCTTAACCATTTCTTCAGCGTCAACAAGCTCTTTACCTTCAAGGTGGCCGCATCTCTTGGGCATAACCTGGTCCTCTATGTGGACGGCTGATGCGCCTACTCTTTCGAGTTCGCGGACCGCGCGCTCCACGTTAAACACCTCACCGAAACCTGTGTCTATGTCTACAATAAGAGGGAGATCTACAACGCTGGTTATCGCCTGCACACTCTGGACCACTTCGCTCAGGGTTGTGACTCCCAAGTCAGGCAGGGCAAGTGTGTTCGCAAGCCCTCCGCCGGAAAAGTACAGCGCCTTGAAGCCTTTGCTTTGGGCTATCACAGCGGAAATCGGGTTAAAGACTCCTGGAGCCATCACAACCTGTTTGGACGCAATCAGCTTTCTGAGTTTGAAGGCGCCGTTCATCTGCGACGCACCAGCGCCTCAAGCACATCATCCAGGCTCCTGTTCTCGAGGCTCCACAGGGTTTCAAGAGAATCTTTTGGACCACCGAGCTTAAGGAACTTTGTTTCAAGCTCCTCGTCGCTGAGCGGGTTCCTGTAATGGCCTTTGGGGTAGACAACCTCGTTTTCAAGTGTTCTGCCATCTTTCATTTTGACCCTTATGTTTACCGGTGTCGAATCAGGATACATGCGGTCGTATTCCTCTTTAACGACAACCTTTGTTCTGGCGAGCAGGGAACGAGTCTTGTCGTCCTGTATGGCCCAGTCCAGATAGCTGTCGAGCCAGATTGGTCCATGTAAAAGTGTTGTGGCAACGATATAGGGTAAGCTGTGGTCTGCTGTTTCCTTCGTCTTTGGCGACCATTTCTCAGGGTCTTTCGCGATAATCTGCCAGCCCACTGTGAAAGTCTCGATTGTTACGAAATCTATCTCGGATCCCGCAATCTGCTCTCTTAAAGTGTTAGCAGCGTCAACCGCACTCATCGCATGGTACTCTACCGGATAGTATTTTATGTGGGTCTCCGGGAGCTTATGGCTTTCCCCTAGTTTCAGGGTGAAGTCTCCTGAAACCTGTTTGAAAAACCCCATTTCCCCTTCGAATACCGGAGCCGGACCTGTGACACCGCGTTTTGCGAGAAGGCAGGCGAATACGCCGTTTCTGGCCGCGTTAGCAGCAGCACACCCCTTCCACATGGAAAGTTCACCAGCTCTGGTCTGCCTTAGAGCAACGTTTGGTGTGGCAGCCAGGTTGATTGCGTGCGTAGTCTGTTCTACGTTAAGGTCCATGGCTTTGGCGGCGCCCAGGGCTGCAGAGATTGCTACGTAGGTAACGTGGTCCCATCCTCTGTTCCTTATGCTGGAGGCGTCAGCCAGAGCACAGCACAAATCGTATGCGAGTACTGTGCCGACGATGAGGTCGCGCCCGGACCCCTGTTCGGCCTCGGCTGCGCCGAGCACGGCCGGTATGTTGTCGCTAGGGTGTAGCGCTTCTTTAGAAAGATAGGTGTCGTTAAAGTCGAGGTATCTTGCGGCGCATCCGTTGGCGAATACGGCGTGATCGACCGGTGCCTTAACCCATGAGCCCAAGACTGTTGCGCCATGTTTGGATGTAGATTCAGCGGCGAGGTCCCTTGCAGCTCTGACAGGAGGAGCGTCGAAAGAAGCATAGCAAACTCCAAGCGTATCAATTACCCTCCGCTTCGCCTCGGTAACCAACTGCTTCGGTAGATCGGAGTACCTCAAACTGTTAGAATATGCGGCGAGTCTTTGTGCAAGTGTCTCAGACATAAATGCGATGCACCTCGACTTGTTAAAAAGCTTAGTCTGCTAGCCTTTAGGATAGGACATGTTGAACGGAATGTTTGTGCTACTGGAGGTCAGCTCCTCAAAAGCCCGTCTCCGGCTTTGTGGGTGCGCTCCACATCGGTTGACTGATCTTCTAAATTACACGATCTTTGGCAGGTCCCTCTATTCTCTCTATGTCGTAATGCTCGGGTTTAAAGAACCACTTGTAAGAGGGCATGTTGAGTGTCCCAGAGCCTTCAACGTCTTCTTCGACAACCCCGGTGAGGCCTCGTAAAACGGCAGCGGGCACAGCTTCTGCCCCCTGGCCCATCACCATTTCAGCCGCCCCCGCGAGCTCGTCGGCGACGGATATCTGCTTAATCCTTAAAACATATCCCTTCGAGTCTGGTACCCCACGGTAATCTCTGAAAACGTTCAGCCCGCTGGCGCCTATAGCTACGTTCACCTGGCCTTCCCGCAGTGTCCTTCCATGTGTGTCGCTTATAATCACACCCACCTTCTTTCCGGTGATAGACTTAACCCGTAGTCTTATAGACCTGGCAGAGGCGTCCGGGTCTTCTGGAAGTAAAAGGACATTTTCCGTAGACCCAGCTACATTGGACACATCTATTCCTGCATTCGCGCATGTTACGCCGCGTTTGGTCGTAGCAATCAGGTGGCCGGGCTTAGCCACAACTATTTCTGAAGACTCACGTAAAACAAGCTCTACAAACCTAGGGTCTTTTCCACATATCTCAGACAACCTTAACGCTCTTTGACTTGGCTTAACATCAGTCAGCTTCACAAGCCTTCCCTCAGCTTTAGAGACTATTTTCTGGGCAACAACAATCACATCGTAGTCCGCTATGTCAGCGCCCACGCGCTTGGAAGCATCGACAAGAAGCGTGGCCAAATCGTCGCCGGCTGAAACCTCGGGGATTCCGGTAAGACCGTAAACGCAATACTTGGCCGTCATTATCGGGTGAGACAAGACATGGCTGGCATCTTAAGATTAGCGATAACCCACTTTGATGCACGAAATATATTCACTCGGCTTAAATCCTGGCACGCCGAGTCGCTTCTGCTGCCCCGGATTAAACTCCGCTCACTCTGCCCCCTTGGTTGAGGAGGACTCGGGACGCTATCTGAAATGTTTACGTTTCCGGCAATTTGTACCAAACGCCTAACAGCTTTTCGGCGCGTGGAGACCGTTACAGATGGACGCAGACGGTGAACGTGAAGACCCATATCAGGAGGTCAGAACAGATCTGCTCAACTATCTTGTCGCCGTCAGGCTTGCCAAACATGAAATTGAGTCGAATCTTGAGGAAACGGGCCGCTCACGTCTTTCATCTCTTGTAGAATGGCTGAACGTTCGTGAAAAGGAAGCAAGGTTTCGGCCTGAAGGAGACTATCCCGTGCAACTTCTTTCACTGCTGCGTGAATTCATCGTCTGTGCGTTGGCTTTACATGAAGTGGGCAGCGCAAAGACGCTCAGCCTACTACAGTATATAGAGGAGTCTACGGCGACTGTTCTGGACGCCTGGGAAGGTGAAAAACCGCTTGAGGAAGTCCAGCGCCGCTTGGACAGTATATCAGATTACTACTGGGGTAACCGCGTAGCATAGACGGTCGCAGACCTGAAAGCACTACAAACCCAGAAATTCGGCAACTGATGAAAGGTCGGCCACACGGTTTCCTGTGTGTGCGCCTCTCGAACTCCCTCCGTCTACAATTAGGCAGCCTACACCTGCAGCTTCAGCCGCCGTCGCATCTTTGAATGGATCGTCGCCTATGTAGACTGTGCCTTCCGGGTCTGCTTCCAGGATTCTGCACGCCCGCGTTATTCCGTCGGGGCTGGGCTTGGGGTTTGATGTGTCTTCTCCAGCCACGACCACGGATTCGAACTCCTTTATGGCTGGATAGAAGCTGAGCCTCCACCTTTTGCCTCCTCTCCAGCCGTCCGTGTTCGTCACAATTCCGATCCGCGTGCCCTTAGATTTCAAACGGTCAACAAGGGCGAGCCCCTCTGGTTTAGCGCGTGTCATTCGAGCGTAAGTCGTCCAGTACGCCACAGTGTATCTGAGTAACTGACTTTCCGTGACCTCCAGCCCGTATGTGCTCGCAGTCTTCTTCCACCATATCCGTCTGTCGTACACGCCCTGGGCGTCCAGTAGACTGGACGTTTCAGAAAGTGTTTCATAGAGTCGGCCGCGATGAAGATTTTTATGTTCTCTGAGAATCAGATGAGATACCGCGTGGAGAGAGCAGGCAGAAGCAGCTCGCACATCTACGAGGGTTCCGTCGAAATCGAAGAGAACGCAACCCTCTTTGCCGGCAGAAGGCACCGTTTGTTCTCTCCGACCCAGTGTTTCACAGCTTTGTGCTCAGACAAACTTTATGGCCAAATCGCGAAGTTTGTTTCTTACTGAAATGTTAAGTATGAGAGGTGTAACAGACTCCACTAGGCGACTGCTGGCGACGCCTCCCACAAGCAGGGGTCTAAGGTTAGGTGTTTCACTTATCAGCTTTGTTACCACCTGGAGCGCCGACTGATCGTCGCCGCAGACGGGCACGTCCAAGTCTAGAGGCTTCGAAACGTCGGCCAGCCTCCTTGCTGGAAGAGTATGGAACGCTGCGACCACAGGCACCGGTGAAATTTTGGCAACAGCCTCGGCCATGCTCCCCACGTCCTGCTCGTTAGGAGGTATGTAGCTGAAGCCATACTTGGTCTTGGTCATCGGCACGACTGGGCAGACCAACACAGAGTCCTTCGACAGGTTATTCTTGAGAGCTTCTACGGTCGACAACGCAAAATCATGTGGAACAGCCAGTATGGTAACCTGCGCGTCGGAAACAGCCGATCCGTTGTCGCTACCCTGTATGGATACGGAATGTCCCAGGCGTGCTACATCCTCATGAAACTGTGAGGCAGCCCGTTGAGCCTTATCCTTGTCTCTTGAGCCCACTACAACCTCATGTTTCAGCGAAAATCTTTTGGCCAGTCCTTCTCCAAGTCCTCCCGTTCCCCCAACTATAGCAATCTTCACGTCTGTCCACACTTTGTTTCCCAGACCCTGACAAAAGCGTTTGGATCGAATGTTTAGCTGGATAAGGGCGCTGCTTTACTCTTACGGTGTTGTGAAATCCTTGAAAGCCACAGGAAGTAGACTCCTTGGTCAGCTTCCGCACTTGGCTAAATCCTTGACAGTGGACCGTTCTTTCAGAAACCCAGGGCTTCCTGGCTACGCATGGAAGTAGACTAGATTTTGTCAAATCTTAGGAAAAGTTTATATGCTTTAAGTATGTAAAGTATAATCAGATGGTGTCCAAGATGCCGAAGAAGTTGCTTGAACAAAAGGACTCGAAACTCACCTTGAGTAAGCTGACTCAGGCGGGATTCTCTCCCTACGCCGCATTTGGCTGGTGTGCCTCTTGCAGAAGATGGATTCCTAAAACGGAAATAATATATAAACAGACCGAGAAAAGGCTTGTGACGATATGCCCTCACTGTGGGAATTTCGGCGTTCGCCTACGTCCACATCAGAAGATAGCACGTAACAAAGGTTGGTCTGGTACGGACTTCTTGGAGATAATGAAGTCCCGCAGCAACTGAACTGCGGTTGAATCTGATACAAAATCGATTTAAGCAATGGTCGTTTTGTGTCTGCATGAACCGCAACTTAAGAGTCCTCATATGGCTTGCTAGGAACTATGCTCTGAAGAAGTACGATTGGCCAGCGTATATAACGTTCAAAACAACGACGGTCTGTAATCTTCGGTGCGCGTACTGTAATCCTACATACTGGAATGGCTCTATTCTGCCTGTAAATACACCCAAGACATTCAGAATCATAGACAACATGGCCAGGTCCTCTGCGTTCGTTCTCAGCTTTGAGGGCGGGGAACCAACTCTTAGACCGGACCTTATAGATATCCTGAAAAGGGCTAGGGACAACTCCTTCTTTACGTTTGTGACAACCAACGGCACCCGGCTGTTTACTTTACCCTTGGACAAGCTTGCCGAAAACATCGACTACCTGCATATTTCGATCGACGAATACCACAATAACATGAGGCTGTTCGATGAACTGGGCAAACTGCGCGCTGCAGGTCTAAAGGTCAACGTTCAAACTGTGGTCTCCAGCAAGACGCTCGGCAGGCTGGAAGACAAAATCAAGAAAGTCAAAAAGTACAATTACAAGCTGCTTGCAATGCCCGTAATCGATTATCCCGGAAATGTTCGGCTTAGCCCAGACCCCGAAGAGTACAGGAGAGAACTCAACAGGCTAAAACGCATTTACGGGGATACCTTGAACAACAGCTTCGACTATATCGACGCATGGCGTAGCGGTTACGAGTGCAAGAGTATGGCGGTGCAAGTTGAACCAGATGGGAACGTTGTGTATCCCTGCGACTTTAAGGGAGGTATCCTGGGGAGCCTGGTCGACTACGGCCTAGGAGAACTTTTGGCTTCAGAAAAAGCCAGAAAGATGAGGAGGGTATGCAGCGAAGGTTCCCCGTGCGGCCAATACCTACATATGCAGACTTCGGCTATGGCGTCGTTGCAGGGACTAGTAAGGTACGGTCTTCCCATGATGCGCTGGACTCTCAGCGGGAGCGCTGGCTAACCAGTTCTTCAGGCGCAAAAGGAACCGGTCGATTTCCCCTTCCAAAAGCTTATCCTTGAGAAACCGTAAAGCGGACGGGGAACCTCTTCCGTCATGAAACCAGGCCTTATGGATGAAGAAGGAAGCAAGTCCGGACTACGTGAATTGAGAGGAAACACGCTACGCGTATATGTTTTCCTACTCAAAAGCGGTCCTTCGGAACTAAGGGAGGTTCAAAGAGGGCTCGGCCTTTCTTCTCCCTCGCTGGCTTCCTATCATCTTTCAAGGCTTGTCGAATTGAAATATGTTGTACAGGACGCCGACGGAAAATATTCCGTTAGCAAGGATGTTTCTCCAGAGATTCTGGAGGGTTACCTGAGCGTCGGGGGAAGAATTGTGCCCCAGCTCTTCTTCTTCTCCGTCTTCTTCACAGTTCTTCTTGGATACTTCGGATACAGGGTGTTTATGGGTGCGCACTACGTGCCTGATCTTGCGGTCACCGGATTCGCGGTCGTCGGCGTGCTTTGGTGGGAGACGATCAGGTTGATACGAAGAACCTACACTATGAAGTGAAATTCCATAAAGCCTCACATGAATCCGGAAAGCTTGCTTTCTTGGCTGGTCCAGATAGCCTAATTAAACGGAATCTTCAATTTAGCTCGATGGTTGCCCAATTCCGCATCAACTGCAAGAAGTGCAACAGATACTCTGACGTAACCAAATACGTCGTCACGCCTACATACACTTTCCTAGCTCTCACCTGTGGTCACAGACTGTTCCTAGACACAGCGCGGCTCGGCGGTGAGCTTCAAAGCCTCGGAGTCAAGGAGCCTCTTATAGCAGAAGAAATAAGGCGCAACCTTGAAAGACCTCGAAACTACCCCACAGGAGAGGGAAAGCACGAGTAGCTACTATTACCGCCTTTCTTCGATGGGACGCAACCTAATCGTGATAATGGCTTTAGGGCTGGTTGCGGGAGGAGGCGCCTCAATCGTTGCGGTCAACGGTGTCCCACTCATCTACTATCTCATCCAGTACAACTCACTCGTTGTTCACGGCATGATATGGCAGCTAGTTTCCTCGATGATCATATCGCCGTTCAATGTCTCAGGGCTGGTTGACGTGGGTTTCAACGCGCTGGCAGTTTACTTTTTGGACCCGCTGCTCTCAGCAGTATACAGTGAAAAACAGTATTTCACAGTGTTTTTCGCAACAGGAATATTCGGGAACATTCTGAGCCTGTTCGGCTTGGGGCTGGGAGGTGCAAGCTTCGGCGCCTCAGGAGGACTCTTCGGCCTTGTTGCTGGAGCAGTTACATTCGACTACGCTTTGAACCAGCGGGTGAATCAGTCGCTCTTGATATGGTTCGTGATAATATTCGTGTTCAGCAGTTTCCTGTTTCCAAACGTGGATTATTTCGCACATCTCGGAGGCGCAATTTTGGGCGCGCTGCTCGGCTACAGGATCGGAAACGCGAGAAGACGGGAGTTCTTTTATAGAATTTCCTATAGAACAAACTACTAGCTCCTGGACGCCTTTTTCTATCTCCGCTCGCCCGCGAACCTGCGGCGCGCGGCTCGCCAGAAGACCGAGCTCTCATGCTGCACATTCCCCTGACACCGTTCTGTGTCAAAGAGTCTTCAACGAACCTGAGGCCGTCCGAATTCAGGCTCTGGAACCCGTTGGCCTGCAGTGTCGGATCTCCTTCTGGACGCGGCGACCAGGGATGATCTGATGGAGGCAAAAGACTTTTATAGTAAAGCGGGCGAGTCTGTGGTGTCTTTAAAAGTTCTTGACCGCCCTTTTGCTTTGCACATTTTGACGCAGTTGAGGTCCGTGAAAACCGATCAGGTTAACTTCCGCAAGAACATGGTCAGACTAGGCCGCCTGCTGGGTTACGAGATAGCAGATAATCTTGGCTCTACAGAGATAGAAGTGGAGACTCCGCTCACCAAGACTAGGGGAGTCGTGATAGACTCTCTGGATAGAGTTGTCATCATCAACGTGCTAAGGGCGGCCACACCCTTGGTCGAAGGCCTTCTGAAGGCCTTTCCCAGCGCACGGCAGGGAGTGGTGGTCGCCAAGCGAAGGGAAACAGAATCCTCTGCGCCACCAAAGGAAATGGGCGTTGACATATATTATTCGAGAATACCTGAAATCAACTTGGATGACACGGTTGTCGTGGCCGACCCGATGCTCGCCACTGGTAGCACGGTTCTGAAGGTGCTTGAACTTGTTGAAAAGGCGGGCCACCCTAAGACCATATACGTGGTAAGCGTTCTGGCAAGCAAGTACGGTGTTGAAAGAGTGCTTGACTATGGCCGAAACATTAAGCTGCTGACTGTTGCCGTGGACCCTGTTCTGGACTCTAGGGGATACATAGTTCCGGGTCTCGGAGATGCAGGCGACAGAGCGTTCGGCTAACTGAAAGTCTTCTCTTTTCTCCAGATTTTAAGCGATAGGCTGTAGTTAAGGAAGAATCCAGCCAGTATCCCAACCAACGCGGAACCAATGTAGTTGAATCCGAGAACCTGGTTTAAGAGGTATTCCGAAGCCGTTTGAGTCACGAACGAACCTATCGAGGAACCGTTGTAGAGCAGAAATCTGACTAGGTTTCGAGCTTGGGAGTTAAATGTGTACTTTGAATTGAATATGAAATTCCAGATCACTGACACTTCGAATGCAAGCGGGACAGCCAAAACGGGTCGCGCGGCAAAAAGCTGAACCTGCGCCGCCAGCACAACAGTGTTAACGAGTACCCCGGACAATCCGACTTGAACGAATCTCAGCAGTGTGGATGAAAGGACCGATCTTTTGAAAAGTAAGTTGAGGCCAGACGAAGGTCTTTCTCCCGGAACATAAACTGTCTTGAATGCGTGCTCGCCGTCGGAGGCGCATATCTGCAGAAGCAGACCCAGGCCGTCTTCCTTTCGAGAAGCCAGCGACTTGGCTAGCGCTGCAGGCATGCCTAAACCGAAACACATGGGAGAAGAGCCTTTTCCAAGGTTGAAGGCGAAACGTAAGGCGCCGTTCACCCACCTGGAGTAAAGCGACTTGTTCACGAAAAAAGTAACAGACCCGTCTTCGACGCGTTTGCAGACTTCTTCCAGCTGCGTTATGGACTTTGAAAATAATACCAGAACCTTGGATCGGCCTGCTTGCGACGCCTGATATAGGCTGCTTCGCAGGGTTTCCAGGCTAGAGTATGCGACAGCTGTATCGCCAACCTGTTCGCTCAACGCTACGCTTTCAGCTCCCTTTCTCAAACCCGTCTTCTGGGAGACCACACTTTACCCCCATCTGATGCCAACACGAGCACATCGTCTGTTCTGCAAAACAGGCCACTTTCAATTACCCCTGTCAGCAGCTTTAGCTTTTTCTCCATGAGTTTGGGTTCAGCTACTCCGTTTTTGAACCAGACGTCGGCTAAAGCTAGGCCGTTGTCAGAAATGACTGGTTGAAGTTTTCCTTTAGCCACTCTAAACTCAACTTTCGCTTCGTCGCCGAGTTCTCTGGATACTAATGGAAACGCATTCGGGATAAGTTCAAGGGGTACAGGAACACCGCCGCCGAGCCTTTCCACCAGCTTGGAGGAGTCTACGAGGACAACCATCCTTCTGGCCGAATATGCCACAAGTTTTTCCATGGTGAGCGCTCCTCCCCCGCCTTTAATCATGTTGAACCATGGATCAACTTGGTCCGCACCGTCAAAGCAGACGTCCAGCATTCCAACATGGTGCAGAGTCGTCACGGGAACACCGGCTGACGCCAGTCTGAAAAGGGTGTCGAGCGAAGTGGGCACCGCCTGCACCTTTTTGCCCGACTTTCTGAGCTCTTCTATGAAATGTGCCACAGTGGAGCCGGAACCCACTCCTATAACCGAGCCGTCTTCGACCAGTTCAATAGCGGCTTCCGCTACTTTCTGCTTGGCGGCTGAATCTCTATCCATTTCCAAGTGCGCCCCTCAGAAATCCTGAGAGGACATTTAGACCATGTGATAAGTGTTCCTCCTCGTCAGTGGAGAAGCAGAGTCTGAAACCTTTTTCCGATCCGAAAAACTCGGCGGGCGCAATAAGGACTCCGGCCTCCTCGGCGGCCTTTGTGCACAGCTTCAGCGAACTGATTTCCTTTCTGTAAGTAAAGAAGGCGAACGGCGGACCGTCTGGCTCAACCCATTCGAGCGAACTGTTGTCCTCTGCGAATTCTCTGACGAGTCTGAGATTGCGGCCAACAATCATCTTGTTTCTGGTTTCGAAGCGATCTCTGTTTCTGAGCGCCTGCAACGCTATCCAAGTCGAATAGAGGGGATTTTGGTTTGAGATCAGTTTCTTTATTTCGGACAGTTTGACAGCTATCTCATAGGATGCAACCAGCCAGCCTATTCTTATTTGACTGAGACCGTAGAATTTGGTCATGCTCGACGATACAATCACGTTATCTTGGCGCGGCGAAAGGGCCTCTCCTCCCTCGCAGAAGAGTCTGAATGTTTCATCAACGTATACTCCTCTACGCCGTCTGACTTTCTCAAGTCTCTGCTTCGAAACCCGTTTGCCTGTTGGATTGTTGGCATCTGTCAGACAGATCCATGTGTTCATATCATCTGTCTCAGGCTCCTCTTCGAGTAATGGAACCTCCAGCATACGCGGCACAGCAAACAGTGGCTCGTAATCTGGAGCCGGCACACAAATCTTTGTACGAAGCGTCGCCAGATATGAGTACGCTATGTAAATAGCCTCTGACCCGCCCACCGTGGGTATGACACACTGCGGGGATACTCCGTACAGATTTGCGACCTCCTCCTTGAAGACCTGGTCAACATCCTTCCTATGCTGAAGGAAAGACTGGTAACTTGTGTCTACACCCATCTCGCCCAAGTCTGGCTCACTCATACCGCTAGAAGATAGGTTGTATTCGACGACCCCGGAATATTTATGGATCCAGTCGGCCAATTTGAACTGTTCTATCTTCAAAATAGATCACTGCTGAAAACAAGTTTCGAAGAACACATTGAAGGCGCTAAGGTTCCAAAACGGTTTCCCTTTGACTCTGACGGATTCCGGTGTTTACTGCTGTTCAACGGTGCTCAAATATCAGGTACATGTGTCGACGACTTAAGCGTTGACGTAACGGTGGAGAGACTGCTTGGTTTTCCGGGTTTCAGGCGTCGTAGTCAAACTTCCGTGGCGCGGCTTGCCAATGGAGTTTCATGAGCGAATCATCCGTTCAGTGCACTCGCTGTCCAATAGGTGAACGCGGGAAACGCGCCATGCCGGAGTCAGCAGGATCCTGTTACTTGAATACGGCGTCCACGTGAGAACGGTTTACCGATGCGGCGGCCTCACCTGTCAGGAGCCTCGGGCGGGATTTGAACCCGCGACCCCCTGCTGTTTCGGCTTTTCACTTACGAGGCAGATGCTCTACCGGGCTGAGCTACCGAGGCTCATGGTTAGAGCTTATATCGGTTAAAAAAGGCTTTGTATAGCTGAATGTGAAGACCGTAGCTGAAGGGAAGGAGGGAAAGGCTAGAATAGACCGCGAGCTCGGTGTAATTCTTGTTCCGCTGGCGGTAGCCCTAGGCGCGGCGTACTTTTACCCCAAAATTGTGGCCGCTCTGACTGTGCTCCTTTCAGTTACGGCAGTGTACATGTTCCAAGGCCACTTCGATCTTACAGAATCAAAGAAAAGTGTGCTGTTAAGGAAGTTACCCCACGTTGTCGGAGGCGGCCTCCTAATCTTTTTCCTTATTACGGGAAACCTCTGGTTTGCAGCCGGCCTGACAGCAGCTTCTACGATCAGCTATATGGCAGTAATCGTCGAACACAGGTTTCTACATCGAGGGGGAATGGTTACGGCTTTTGCCTCGAAGTTAGGGATCATAAGCGGGGGCAACGGCTCCTATAAGTACGTGTCTTCCGCGTTCTACGCCTTCTCGGCGCTTTCCATTCTTTACATAACGGCTCATACGCATGCGGTAGCAGCAGGTGTGGCTTCGCTCACATTCGGCGACGCGGCCGCGGCACTGGTCGGAGTCAACGGTAGATTCAGAACTGGTCTGGCCGGCAAAAAGACCTTAGAAGGGTCGCTGAGCATGTTGTTTGTCACGTTGATAGCGGTCTACCTGATATCGGGTCAGCTGTACAGGTCTGTTGCAACCGCCGCAGCCGCAACGCTTGTGGAAGCCCTGCCCGTTGGTTCGGCAGACAACGTGCTCGTCCCCATTGTCGCCGCGGTAGTGTATGAAATCGTCTGAAATATCCTACGAAACATCAGCCTGTGACCCAGTGCCTACGGTTATCACAGTATTCTGGGCACAAGTATTAACAGCAAGAAAAGCAGCAGAACAATGTAGCTCGTGTAACCAGTCGCCTTTAGTGCCTTTTCTTCGCCGCCTTTAGATCCTTTGAACACAAATCTGAAGAACTCTCTGGCTACCTGCCCTCCGTCAAGATAAAACGCAGGGAGCGCGTTAAAC